>CAYUAV010000113.1:0-1976 GCA_964442665.1 uncultured Bacteroidales bacterium | reverse complement strand
GAAATTTGATAGCTGAATTTGTCATAAGCTATCTTTCAACAGAGTGAAAGCGAGACCGAAGAGCGGGCTTCACTCTGTTTTTCTGTAATCCTACTCTCACACTCACTCTATTTTGTTCCGGATGTTCGATTTGGTTTTGTACCTTTTTTCCTTGTTCCCTCAATACCAGGCATTTTCGATGATGCCTGTAAAGTTTACGAAGTTCTTTATCACTGAGTTTTTCGATGTATTTTAATCTTTCTTCCGGCGAAAGTATACGGATTGCTGTAAATGGGCACTCATGCTCCTCCTTCTTCATTGGACATTCGAAAAGTAATCCGTATACAGGTGCCCTGTTTATTGAATATTTTTTATTAGGACGTACAGCATACATAAAGTAATTTGTAACTTCAGGTAAACTTTTCATATTATGACCAGGAGAAGAGTGTATTTACTTTTTATTATTTCTATACTCATTTTTGTATGTACGGGAATTGCAGTTACATGGCATACGGAGGCCATTCTTAAAGAAGACAAAAAGATCATCGCTGTGGCAGAAGTATATTCTTCACTCGATCAGCTGCGGTTGAACCTTCGTACCATGATTACGACACATAACTATTTTATTTTAACTTCCGATAATGAATATCTCGTCGATTATTCCCGCTCGAAGGAAGAGCTGCAGTCAAAGCTTGATTATTTTAGAACTACCGAATACTGGTTATTTATGGCTTCAGACGAGGTTGATTCTTTAGAATTACTTATAAAAGAAGAAGTTGAACTGATGGATCGGATCATCATACTGCATAAACAAGGCAATAAAGGGCAGGCAAATCAACTGGCAGTTGAAAAAATATACCCCCTTTTAAGTAAAATTAAATTGCTGGCCGAGGATCATACCAATAACTTGGAATCGATCCAACGATCGTATAAAACCAAAATTGAAAAGGATGTATTCTATATTAATATTATACTTATTTCAGGATTTTGCATCGGCTTGCTTATTATCCTGTATACATTTTTCCGGTTACTGGTTGAAAACCGTGCCAGGAGAAAATCGGAAAAGGAACTGCTCCGGTATTCCGAAGAACTGAAACGAATAAACTGGTCGAAAGATATGTTCTTTTCTATTCTTGCACACGATCTGAGAAGTCCGTTTATATCGTTACTCAATTTGTTCGAATTATTTAATAGTGCACTGGAACGAAATGATCTTTCATTAATTAAGGAGAATATCTATTCAATTGAATTTTCGGCTCGCCGGACATTCAATCTTCTGCAAAACCTGCTTGAGTGGTCGAGATTGCAAACCGGAAGAATACAGGTTGCTCCTGAGTACTTTAATATAAAAGATATTGCTGCGGAAAATCTGGATCTTTACCATGAAGCTGCCCGGCAAAAATCCATACTCATGAAGTATTCAGGGACCGATATTATGGTGTACGCCGACAGAAATATGATCAGTACAGTACTTCGCAATCTTATGGGAAATGCTGTAAAATTTACCAAAAAAGGCGCAATAAATATTGAAGCGGAAAAACGAGATGACTTCGTAATTGTGCGTGTAATTGATTCAGGAATTGGCCTTTCCGAAAAAGATATTGAAAAGCTGTTTAAGATTGAAGAAGATACGCGTTCCATTGGCACGAGTCGTGAAAAAGGCAGCGGTCTGGGATTGATCCTGTGCAGGAATTTTGTCGAACTTAATAACGGCCGGATATGGGCCGAAAGTAATTCCGGAGGAGGCAGCAGGTTCTGCTTTACCATTCCTGTCCGAAGTAATAATTAATACTTTTTATGAATACAGGTTATTCGGATGTTATTAAGTTACTCTGAAAAAAAATATGAAAGAGTATCTTTGTTGCATGTCAGAAAATAAATCGGTTGGTTATACAAAAGATTCCGGTTACCAGGTCGGTGTGCGGCGAACAGTAAATTATCCGGTGAAACACCTATGGAAGTTTCTGCTGTCGAAAAAGGGAATGGCCATATGGTTA
>CAYUAV010000112.1:0-9022 GCA_964442665.1 uncultured Bacteroidales bacterium | reverse complement strand
GCTCTCACTCTGTTTTTAAGTGGGCTGTACTGGACTCGAACCAGTGACTTCCACCCTGTCAAGGTGACACTCTAAACCAACTGAGTTAACAGCCCTTTCCGGCACAAATATACAAAACAGATTCGTATTGCGCGAAATCTGAAAGTCCTGGTAATTATTTTAAAAAAGAAAAGGTATAAGTCTTTTTGTACTCTGTATATAGTGTGAATATTCCGGTATTTTTACAATCAGAATTTTTTCCTCATGTCGGATTTTCAGTAACAGATTCATACACAAAATACCCCATACACCTGCACGCCACCACGAAAAATCATTCAATAGTAATGACAGCCCTAACAAAATTACAGCCAGATACATGGGATGCCTGATCCATCGGTAAGGACCTTTCGTAATAAGTATGGCCCCTGTACGAACTTCAGGAAAGACATTCAGTTTACCTGAACGCATGCTGAAAATAGCCCATAATCCCAGTATGATTGAAAATACTTCCAATAACAAAATCCCTGTTTGAGTGGCAATTTTAGGGCCTGTCATCAGCAGTATTCCCAAACACAGAAACTGAATTGTAACCAGCACTATAGATTTTGCGGAAAATGCCATAATAGGCTCAGATAAACAGGATAAGACTCAAGGCCATAATTGCCATCCCTGCAACCATACCATATACCGAAAGATGATGTTCGCCATACTCACGGGCTGCAGGCAACAATTCATCCAGCGAAATAAACACCATGATGCCTGCCACTACTGCAAAAATAATTCCCATTAAAGTTCTTTCATCACCCAGAAAAGGCAGCAATACCACAAAGCCAATTACTGCACCGATTGGTTCTGCCAATCCTGAAGCAAAAGACAACCAGAAAGCTTTTTTTCTGCTGCCTGTGGCAAAATAAACCGGAACTGAGACGGCAATGCCTTCGGGAATATTATGTATGGCAATAGCAACTGCAATTGCAATTCCCAGACCCGGATCTGACAGGGCAGCAGTAAATGTGGCCAGACCTTCCGGAAAATTATGGATCGCAATTGCCAGTGCTGTAAATATTCCCATTCGTTCCAGCTTACGATTTTTTACATCCCGGCTACTTATCTCCTCCACTTTATGCACTTCATGAGGGTTTTCCACTTTAGGCACCAACTTATCGATAACGGCAATTAATGCCATACCCCCGAAAAATGCCAGAACTGTGACCCAGGTACCCGTTTTCTGTCCGAAAACCGAATCGGCAGTCAGAATAGCCTTCGCTTTAAAAAATATCTCAACAAACGATACATATATCATAACTCCTGCCGAAAAACCAAGCGCAAGAGACAAAAACTTAGTATTGGTTCGCCTGGTGAAAATGGCCAGTGTACTGCCAATACCCGTAGACAGTCCGGCAAATAATGTTAAACCAAAAGCCATCCATACGATATGTATATCCATTGACTGATTATTAAACCATATAACTCCGGCAGCAAAGTTATTATTCAGGTGTAAAGCTAGTATTGAAGGTTGCCTATCTTAATCAATTTGGCTTCATCCAGTATTTTTATTTTCCTGCCGTGCAGTTCAATCAGTTTATCCTGTTTAAATTCCGATAATAACCGGATAACGGATTCGGTTGCAGTTCCGACAATACTTGCCAGTTCTTCACGGGTCAGTGCGATCTGTAAATAATTTTCCCGGTCGAGGTCGAAGGTCCATTTCAGATGAATCAGCACTTCGGCCAAACGTTCACGCACGGTTTTTTGAGCAATATCGGTAATATAATCGTTAGCTTCGCCTAACTCGCGACAGGCAATCTGAAGCAGGTCCATTGCAAATTCACCATTAGTTTTAACCAGCGATTTAACGATTTCGCCCGAGATATATGCAATTTCAGCATCCTCTATTGTTTTGCTCGTGGTACACGCCAGTTCTCCGGTAATAGTTGAACGGAAGCCCATAATATCCCCGGGTTTTGCAAAACGTATGATCTGATCTTTTCCGTCAAAACCGGTTTTGAAAATTTTTATGATACCCCTGCATACCACATAAAATCCGTTTATTCTGCCTCCTTCTTCGTATATGGTGGCTCCGCGCCGATATCGATCAGGAGCATCGTACAAAGGTAAATTATCCAGTTCTTCCTCGGAAAGATGTTTAAAAACGGTGCTGCTTTTAAGAAACTCCCTTAAATTATGCCCCTGATACTGAACTTTTTCCATGGTTTATGATATTAGTCAGGAATAAGATACGGATACTTCTTTAAAGATATTAATTTTATAAAAAATTATAACTATCTCGTTTTACGTCTTATAAAGTTTATTCTGTTTACAAATTTTTAAAACTCCGTTTTAATTTCGATGAAACAATTATCATAGTATGAAAGATTCAATAAAAATAGACTGGAAGAAAGGAATGGCTTTCGAAGCTGACATAGATGGCTTTAAACTCATGATGGATGCAAAAAAAGAACATGGAGGGACCGGTGCAGGTCCTCGTCCAAAGCCATTTTCAATGGTATCACTCGCGGGTTGTACCGGTATGGATGTGGTATCGATATTACATAAAATGCGGGTTGAACTTGAAGATTTTTCGATTATAGTGGATGCAGATCTGACTGACGAGCATCCGAAATATTTTACGAAAATGCACATTATTTACCAGTTCAAAGGAAAAGATATTCCCCTTGATAAACTGCAAAAGGCAATCGACCTGTCACAGGAACGGTATTGCGGGGTCAGTGCATCATTCCGTAAGGCCATGGAAATCTCATACGAAATCAAGCTGCTTTGATCCCATTGATTAAATCGGCCGGAAAGTTTACCGGAGATTTTATTTCTCTGTTCTATCCCAGAACCTGTGCAACCTGTGGAGCTATTTTACCGGGCAATAACCAGGTGTTATGTACATGGTGCATGCATTCTCTGCCTGAAACAGGGTTTTATGGTAGTACGGGTAATCCTGTCGAGGAACTTTTTTATGGTCGTGTTCCTGTTTTACATGCAACAGCACTTCTTTTTTTCGATAAAGGCAGTAAATACCGCCGGTTATTGTATGAACTGAAATATAATGGACGTAAAGAAATCGGTAAGTTTTTAGGCAATCTTATCGGTTCAAGGCTAAAAGAATCAGATTTTGAATTACCGGATATTATAATTCCTGTTCCTTTGCACAAGGCAAAATTCAGACGGCGCGGATTTAATCAAAGTACAGTAATTGCTAAGGGAATTTCTGATATATTAAATATCCCCGTCACAGAAAATGTATTATTCCGAAAAATATTCACAACTACCCAAACACGAAAGGGTCGTTATGAAAGGTGGCAAAATGTTGAAGATATCTTTGAGACGAAAATTTTAGAATCTGTAAAGAATAAGCATATACTCCTTATCGACGATATAGTGACAACCGGTGCTACATTCGAGGCTGCCGGCAGATGTTTGTTGAAAATACCGGGAGTTACACTTTCTTTGGCCGCAGCAGCCTATACAAATCTTTGAAAGCCCATAAAATTTCGAAATCCGGATCAGATAATTAATCGACAAAATGATGATATTCTCGCGTTTTAAAAGGGAAGCTATTTCCTGTTTTGTGCAATGCATGACCCGGTTTTAGAATCTCTCTAAAAGGCTGAAAGCCTTATTTAATTTAACCCGATGGCAGCGCCTCGGGTATTTAATCAGATATATTAATTTCGTCCTGAAGGGACAGTTTAATTTAGTCCGCCCATAAATACTGTTCATTATAATCAATACCATATTCCTTTAAAAACAATAAATATTCTTTTCTAAAACTCATCTTTTTATGATGTGCTTCCTGTTTTGCAATGTAGTTTTTTGTTTTATCATGTAATGATGAACTAACTGAAAATCCTCCGTACCCCCCTGCCAGGCGAATTGAGCATAATACCGGTCTTTGGTTTTTATCCAGCGACTACTATGAAGTTTTATTTCCTCTACTATTCTGGCAAGAGAAATATTCTTAGACATGATACATAAAATATGTACATGATCTTCAACTCCATTTATCAGAATGGGTATGGATTCATTGTCTTTTATAATTGAAGCCATGTATGCAAATAATTCGTCCTTTTCTAGTTTGCGTATTTGACAATTATAGTTTTTAATATGAAATATGATGTGAACAAATAATTTTGATAAGGATTGTGCCATAGTGTTATTTTAAGCTGTCCCTTCAGGACGATATTTATACTACTTTTATTACATGGCCCAAGACGTTGTCATTGGGTTATATTAAACTGCCACGTTGTGGCGTTTGTATTATTTAAAATTGTAAGTAATCTTTATTCGGATAATTTCACTCTTCTTTTTTTATGATATATATTAAAAATAGCTTTGAATGACCTAAGATTCAATTTTTAGAATTATAAACCTTTGATAATCAGATATACCTTTTATAAGTATTCATGTTTTACACAAAACAGGAAATATCTCTCATTGCATGATTTTTTATATCAACATCCGATTTTTAATTCTCCTGTGAAAGATCCCAGGTAAAATCCATCTCCCAGTTCGAGCGTATTTCAATGGTTTGCGGATAATAGATCACAACCTCCGGTTGAAGGTGTTCGAGATAATTTCCGGTATCCCATTCCCCGTTACCATTTGCATCGACAATAAGTTTAAGAAAATATTTTTTGGGATACAAATACTCAAAACGCACGCTTTCATCGGAAAATACCCTGTTTTCGATCAGCAGGTTTTCCTTATCGTCAAGCAACTGTAATAATAACGGAGTTTTTACACCCTGAAGATTAATTGTCAGGGCCCCGTAATAATCTTCCGCCTGAGTTTTAAACCGGAAGAAAGTTGTATCGTTGGTGGCACCATAAATATCGAAGATCGTACTGTCAGGTATCAGCACTCTGTACATAGTACTTTCCTCCGGTTCATAATTAATAAAGGTGCGATAATAGGAATTACTATCCCTGATAACTTCAATTTTTTCGGGCAATTCGAGAGTATCCTGAATCCGGAAGAGCTGAATCCGTTCGGGAAATATTTTTGAAACCGGTGTAGGACTGGTTACGACAATCTTTTTATCGAGGTCAAAGGCACCTGAATTTTTAATATTATTTCTCAAAATAACTTTTGGCACTTCAGCTTCCGGTTTTTCCGTCACTTCTTTCTGAGGCCGTATCCTTTCTCTGCGGTTTTTTGACGATTTCTCCTGCTCGACCCGCATTAAAAGTGTATCGATCTGAGTGTAAATTATACCCGATGAATCGAACATCGGGTAACAGATCTCCATTTGTAATGAATCCATTGATATCATAGCCGTATCGGTAATCCAGTATTGTAAAGTATCCTTGTCACGATTGGCATCCAGTAAAAACCAGTTGGGTTGTGAAGGGGTATAGTTAAGCGGAAAAAGTTCAACAGTATCGGTTAGTGTTTCATTAAAGGTAAACAGCAATTGTTCTTTAACCGGACGAAGATAGTTTGTCATGTACTGATTTAATACTTCCTCCGTAAAGAAAAACAACTCCGTATTAAAAGAATAATAGGGCTGTCTTTCCGTAAGTGAATCAACACTGACGGAATCTGAGCCAAGTGAATCTGCTTCATGAAGGTTGTCATTGTAACTTATTATATAACGAACCGAATCAGGAACAGGAATACTGTCAGTTAAAAGGGTATCGTCTATAATGATATTATCCTGAAATCGTTCCGCAGTGAGCTCAATAATCGAATCGGAAAAAGCTACCTGTTCATTCGGTAAATCATACAACAGATTAAAATTTGCATCCTTAAGTGCGAATAAGCGGTATTGCCCCGTTTCAATATTATGCATGGAAAAGATTCCCTTTTCATCGGAACGGCATATGTAACTGGGTTTCTCGAGATAAGGCGCCGAATCGTTCAGATTCCTGTAAAGCATTACATACATCCTGTCTTTGTCGGGCTGATGATTAAAAGCATTCACAATCGTACCGTCAACATTCATGGAATCGATATAATCCTTCAGGGAGAAAATATACTGGTATCCTGACAGTATATTCCCTTCGTTATAATCGGCAATGGAATTCCCAAAATCCAGTGTATAGGTTACAGTATCGAATCCGGCTTCGGGCGGAAATGTAATAACAAGATTTTTACCTTTCACTTCAGCCATTATTCTGCCGTCAAGCGGGGGAGATATTATCATTTCCTGGAAAATATCTTTAACAGCAATATATTCATCGAAGTAAATGATTATCTTTTTTTGGGGTTCGAAATTTATCGAATTGGCGGGAGGTTTGGTTTTAATGATTTGAGGTGGTGTCTCATCCTTTGGTCCGCCTAATGGCGATCCGACTTTTGCACAGGAAACAACTCCCATTACAATAATTGAAAAGAGCAGGATATGAAAATAATTCTTCAAAATGCGATTATTTTTTTGGTGACAAACATACAAACTAAACCCGAATTTCGGCAGTATATTATGTGTGATGAACAGAACATGACAATTTAAAACATATGAGGGGCAATTGTTTTCTCTGTATTCCGATTATTCCTCAACTTCCGTTCCGGGCTTACTTTTAACTCGGTAAAGCGGTATCCGGAACAATATATAGTAATTGAAACCTATCGCAGCTTTTTTGTCTCCGGCTCCGAAACCCGGGATATAGTATGGATACATCATTTCATCCAAACGCTGGTATAGCATCAGCCGGGCTCTGAACGACCAACCGATAAAACAATTTTTAAACAATTCTCCCCTGATACCTCCGGTTAATTCAAACCAGTGTGCATATAACTTCACCGGCTCAAAACTTGCAATCGATACGTCTCCCCAATAGTTATCACCGACATATATATTATTAGCCCAATGGGTATAAGAGGCATAGCAGTATCGTAATCCGCCAAATACCATTTCATACTGCTTAACCGAAATTTTCTTTCCCAGAAAATTATAGTCAAAACCGGCACGCACATAGTACCCGTCCGAAGCATACTCATACCATTCATTAGTGACATGTACCTGTTGTTGTCCGTATTCGATCGTTGCGTAATAGTATGGTTTCACCTCAAAATCGGCCGAAATCTCAAAAGCAGTCCGCGTGGTATCAATGTAAGGAAGAGGGATCCGTGACAGGTCGTATCCGATACGCAAACCTTTAATCCGCCCCGCCTGGCCTGCCAAAGGACTCAGAACCAGGAAGAATAGCAGTATGTTAAAAAAGTATTTCAATATTTTCCTCCTTTCCCCCAGGATTGATTATAACATGCTGATTAACGATCAATACACTATTGATATAATTATGTGTACTGAAAGAATTCAGCAGATTATAGTTAAAGGCAAATCCGCACAGCGGTGAAACCAAGTACATATGGCGTGTATAAATAAAATCAATCGTGTCTGTAAAAGTCTGATTTACAGGCGGCTCTTCCTCGTTTTCGGCCGGCATTTCAATAATGAAAGTAAATATAAATTTGCTTGTATCCGAAAGATTTGACAGCGGAAGGGCAATTGTCTTAACATTTGATTTGGAATTGTAGATTAAGCTATCCATAGAAACGCCGTATGCGGTGAATTTCTTAATGGTCTTCGTCACGCGTTCACCGTTTTGCCATGTGTAAAATCCCATATTAAGATAAGCAACTACATCGTCAATACAAAAGTTTTCTTTTGTACAGGAGCTGTCGAGCATAGTAATACATGAAACAACAGCCAGAATATATAATGCTTTTCGCATATTATACCGGATGAGCTTTAAAATAAAAATGTATCAGATTCCATTGGCAGTAATACGAAATAGTCTCACAAAAAAAATAAAATATCCGAATTTCAATTTCTTTGCCATACCCGATTTTCAACAGGGGTGCAAGTTAATAAAATTTCAGCCCCTTTTCTTTTTCTGACAGAATCTGTGAATGAAAACTACCAACCCATAAAGCTCCATAACAACAGTTAATATTCTGTTTCAAATTCACATTAATACCCCTGAAATATCCCATAAGATCCGGAAAGGTATGGTTGAATATACCATGCCTGTGCTTTATCCCGATCCGGCTTTAGTCCCTGTATTGTATATTAAACGGATAAGTACCAACTTTTTTTTCGATAATGCCCTTATCGACACGGAGCATGTATCACAATACTATAATTTCATAGGTATGGATCTGAATTTTACGATTAATTTATGTGCCATCCTGATTCCTTTCGAGTTGGGTGTGCGCTACTCATACACTCTTCAGGATCGTGAACACTATTTCAATTTTTTACTTTTCGGTGTTGGTTTTTAAATCCGCGTAATTACAGAAATAGTGCCTGTTTCCTGGAATATTATTACGTTGAAGTAATAATAAGCCGTTCATCTTTCGGAATGGTGAAAGAGAATTCCGATCCTTTCCCTTCTTCACTCTCAATCCATATCTTACCACCATTTCGCTCAACAAATTCCCGGCATAAAATAAGCCCAAGCCCGGTACCCGGTTCACCTGCCGTACCAAAAGTCGACACATTACGGTCAATCCTGAACAGATTGCTAATAACTTCATCAGAAATACCCACGCCGGTATCCTTAACAGAAATCATGAGATATTGCGTATTGGTATGATTGCCGCATGATATAGTGACCGAGCCATTCTCGGGAGTAAATTTTATGGCATTCGAGAGTAAATTTCTGACCACGGCATCGATCATATTCTGATCGGCATAGCCGACGATTGTATTATCGTCAAGATGATTATTCAATGTGATTTTCTTTTCTGCGGCCTGTTCTTTAAAAAGATAAATATTGCTCTGAATGATCTGGTGCATATTTACACTTATCGGGTTGAACTGCAGAGTGCCGCTTTGCGTCTGGGCCCAGCTCAACAGGTCTTCCAGCAGATTATAGGTTTTATTTATGGTTTTGTTTATATGGGTTATGTATTTTTTCTTTTTTTCATTTTCCAGCTCTTCAAATTCCTGTAAAAGTAAATCGGTAAATCCTTTAATTACGTTTACCGGATTTTTTAAATCGTGCCCGATAATTGAAAAGAATTTATCTTTCATGGCATTGAGTTCGCGTAAACGCAGATTGATCTCTTCAAGCTTTTCTTTTAT
>CAYUAV010000111.1:0-9072 GCA_964442665.1 uncultured Bacteroidales bacterium | reverse complement strand
CAACAGCTTCTTTAATAATTTTTTATTCTGAGGATTTATCTCCAAGGATGTCACTATCGACAAGGATACGTCCGCAATATTCACAGACAATGATTTTCTTCCTTGACTTTATGTCCAGTTGCCGCTGTGGTGGAATTTTATTAAAACAACCTCCGCATGCATCGCGTTCAACACTTACAACTGCCAATCCGTTTCGAGCATTTTTACGAATTTTTTTATAGGCGATAAGAATTCGTTCTTCAATCTTCGACTCAAGTTCTTTGGCATTTTTTAACAACTCCTCTTCTTCTTTTTTAGTGTCTCCGACAATTTCATCAAGTTCTGATTTTTTGTCATCAAGATCTTTCTTACGCTCTTCAAATAGTTTCTTCGAGTCGTCAATAACTGCCGATTTATCTTTAATTAACTGGGAAAACTCACGAATTCTTTTTTCACAAAGTTCAATTTCCAGCGTTTGATATTCTATTTCTTTTGAAAGTGAATCGAATTCACGATTATTTCTAACATTATTTTGCTGTTCTTTGTATTTTTCGATCAACGTTTGCGCCTGTGCAATTTCATTTTTCTTTCCTGTAATATTATGCTCCAGGCTTTTTACTTCTTCAATAAACTTATCAATACGTGTTTCAAGTCCTACAATCTCGTCCTCTAGGTCCTGTACTTCTAAAGGAAGTTCGCCCCTGAGTGTTCTGATTTTGTCTACATCGGAATTAATAACCTGCAACTGATAAAGTGTCCGTAATTTTTCTTCAACCGATATTTCTGATACTTCAGTAGATTTCGTTTTTTCTAATGCCATAATTATGTAAAATATTTTATCGGATTAGTAACTATGCTCGACAAATGAACGGCAAATGTACTGATTTTTTTATTAAGTAAATCATAAAATATTTCTTTCGTAAATTGCTCACTTTCATAGTGTCCAATATCGCAGAGGAGTATTTTTTGTTCGGTTTCAAAAAACTGGTGATATTTTATATCGCTTGTTAGAAAAGCATCAGAATTTTCGTGTATGGCTTTCTTTATAAGAAAACTTCCCGATCCGCCACATACGGCAATTTTGCTGTAAGCTTCCATAATTTTACCCGAATAGCGGATAACAGGGATTTTAAAAGTCGTTTTAATGAGTTCCATAAATTCTATATGCGATACCGGTCTTTTAAATTCACCAATCATTCCCGCCCCGATTTTATTATACTCGTTTTCAATCGGGTATATATCGTATGCTACCTCCTCGTATGGATGAGATTTAATCATTGCGGCAATGCATTTATTAATCCTGTCTTTCGGAACAACAGTTTCAATCCGTATTTCATTTTCAACATGCAGTTTCCCCTTTTCTCCGACATACGGGTTGGTTCCCTCCCCTCCGCGAAAAGTACCTTGTCCGGCCAGGTTATAGCTGCAACTATCATAGTTACCAATATGTCCGGCTCCGGCGGTAAATAAAGCTTTTCTAACTTTAGCGGCATGATCTTCAGGGACAAATGTTACTATTTTAACCAGTTTATTCTTACCGGGACTTAGTATTTTACAGTTCGATAAGCCTAACTTTTCGCCTATCTTTTTATTGACCCCGTTATCGACATTATCGAGATTTGTATGGGATGCATAGATAGCAATATCATTTTTAATGGCCTTAATAAGAATGCGTTCGGTGATTGTTTTACCGGTAACCGATTTTATTTCACTGAAAATTACCGGATGATGCGATACGATCAAATTATCGCCATTTTCGATAGCTTCATCTATTACTTCTTCCGTAACATCGAGCGCACAAAGAATCCCGCTTATTTCCCATTCATTACTTCCTGTGAGCAATCCCGCATTATCATACGACTCCTGCAAGCTTAAAGGAGCTATATCTTCAAGTACCTTTCTTATGTCAGCGATTTTCATTATTGAAATGAATATGATAGCAATACAGCGTTGTTGAAACTTTATTTAGAGATTATCTTTTATTTGCAACAACAGATTTTTTATTTCGGTAAGTGATTGAACAACTTCAAAGTTATTATCGGTATCTTCTTTATTTTCCTTAATTTTTTTCTTGGCTCCGCTGAGTGTCATTCCTCTTTTTTTTACCAGGTGGTAAATCAGTTGCAGATTTTTTATGTCCTGTTTGGTAAAAAATCGATTCCCTTTCTTGTTTTTTCTGGGTTTGATGATATCAAATTCTTTTTCCCAAAAACGGATAAGTGATGTATTCACATCAAACATTCTAGCAACTTCACCAATGGAATAATATAGCTTTTCGATTTTTTTTTCTTTATATGGCATATTAACAAAAATTACCCTTCAATCGAGAACCTGGATTCTAAATTAGAAAATAAATATAAATAAACCAATAGTTTACATGAATCTACCTAAAGAATGAAAGTAAACTCCTGTCTTAATTTTTCTGAAAACTTTCTGATTTATTTATCAGGATTTCACGAAAATATATTCGTGGAATTTATTCGCAAGTTTACCAACCGGTTTTTCAGGGAATAATATTCCCATCATTGTCAACAACTAGTAAGTTATCGGGAAAATCGATACGGATCAGATCCTGAACTTTAAAAATAGCTCTTTTATCAGGATCAGGGGTTGCGCCACCTTCACTGATTTGCCTGAAAGGAATAATTTTACCCCCCAGGAATTTGCCGTCAGGACTTATTACTATCTTAACCAGTGGAGCTATACCATTGGGTCCGGATAAATTAAAGCGTGAATATGTAGCAAAATTTCCCAGGCTGTAAGCAATAAATCTGTCGTTATATACCTCCATGGCACGTGTCACATGAGGCCCGTGTCCGATAACAACGTCTGCTCCGGCATCGATCATTCGATGCGCAAACACATAAACATTTCCGCGATCGGCGCCGAGGAAAATTTCTTTATTACGGGTCACATGCTGATGATCGTGACCTTCAGCACCTCCGTGCATCGAAACGATAACGATATCGCATGTATCGTTGAGTAACCTGACAATTGATTCGGCCTGATCTAAATCTCTGAGATCCATAACACCACTGTTAGGTGAGAATGCGCAAAAACCGATAAGAAGGCCATTCTGATCGAATATTGTATAGGGACGATCGGCAAATCCGGCGAAATGCAATCCCGCACTATCAAGAACTTTAACGGAATTCATTCTTCCTGCAGTACCAAAATCGTTTACATGATTATTCGCGACACTAAGCAAATCGAATCCGGCATCGACCAGGCAATCCACATATTCTTCGGGCATCCTGAAAACATAACAATTTTCACGATTTTTACAATATTTCGGAGTACCGGATTTTCCGGCAAATACTCCTTCAAGGTTGCAGAAACTAATATCCGCATCCCGTACGAAATGTTTCACCGAATCGAGCAGGGGATAACAATTGTTTCCGGGTGGCAGATAGCTTGTTGACGGATAATTTGTGCCAAGCATAACATCGCCTACCATAATAATGCTGAAAGTATCGGGCTTAACCAATTCTTCCGGTATTAATGTATCACATACAATGGATGTGTCGCTGTACTGCCTAATGAGACTATCAGTTTGACTTACAGGGATGAATGATGTATCGGTTATACTTGTATCCGGAGCAACAGGTTTTATAATATTTTGAATTACGGAATCCGCACTGATGAGTGTATCATTTATAATAGTTGAGTAAGGAATGGAATTTCCTGAACTATGATCATGAGGAAAGCATAGTAATAGTAAAAAGTATCGTAAAGCTACATTCATTGAAAACATTTCTTTCGCAAAGAAAGTACGAAAAAATGACAGGTTTGCCGGAATTTGTAAACAGTCAGAAAAAAATATCAATCAAAAGTCTGTCCCGATTTCAACGAAATCTCAATCATGCGTTCGTATTCTTCGGCTGATAAATCGTTGAAATAGTAATTTACCGGATTTACTTTTTTCCCGTTTAACATAACTTCGTAATGCAGGTGCGGAGCCGTTGAAAGTCCTGTAGTACCAACAAATCCGATAACATCACCCCTTTTTACGGTTTGTCCCTGTTTTACATTGAAAGCATTCAGATGGGCATAAAGAGTCTTATACCCATATCCATGGTTGATAATAATTTGATTTCCATACCCTCTCTTAGAGCTGGCAATGTATTCAACAACTCCATTTCCGGTTGAATATACATCGGTATTTGTAGGAGCAGTAAAATCCATACCGTAGTGAAATTTTCTGATCTTATAAATGGGATGTATGCGATAACCCCAGCCACTGGCTGTTCGTTTAAGATCTTTATTTGAAATAGGTTGAATAGCGGGGATGGAGGCCAGCATATCTTCTTTGTTTTTTGCCAGATCAATCACTTCATCATACGAGGTAGATTGAACATAGATCTTCTTCATGATCTTATCCAGTCTTGACTTCACATCGATTACCAGTTCTGAGTTTTCGAGTTTTTCCAGGTCGCGGTACATGTTTGATCCTCCTGTTCCCGCTTCTCGTACCGTTGAATGAACAGGTTCTGCCTCGAATATTGTACGGTAAATATTGTCATCTCTGTCCTGAAGATCCTGAAGCAGGGTTTCGATTTTGTTCAATTCGTCATTAACGATCTGGTAATTTACCTTTAGCTCGCTGATTTGCCGTTTAAGTCCCTTTTCTTTAGGGGAATCGAAAAATATCGAAAATACTAGAAAGTAGAGGACGGCTAAAACAACACTTGCAAAAAAATACGTGAAAAAAATACTTATTTTTTGTTTTGTGGATCTTGCAACCTTAGTATAGCTTAGCGATTCCGGATTAAATTTATATTTGTGCTTCGCCATGAGATTCTTTTTGAAATTAGTTAGTCAGTTATTTTTAGCTAGTTGTTCAAATTCTTCTGGTGTAAGGTCGTCGGCAAAAAAGTATAATGGATTTACAGGTTGTTTCTGATACCACACCTCGTAGTGTAAATGAGTGCCTGTCGATCTTCCGGTGTTGCCCATCAATCCTATAAGCTCTCCACGTTCCACCTTTTGTCCCTCCTCAACCAGAATTCTGTTTAAATGAGCGTATCGTGTGCTGTGGCCGAAACCATGGTCAACAACTATCTCATTTCCATAGCCTTTACGTGAATGTTTTATTAAGGTTACAATTCCGTCGGCTGTAACATAAATTTCTGTGTTTTTCGGGCCGCAAAAGTCGATTCCGAGATGTACTTTACGAAAAAATGAAAAAGGATCTTCACGTGTTCCAAAATAGGAACTGATCCAGACCGGAGCAGTGATATTAACAGGCGGTATACCCGGGTAATGCTTTAATTTATTGGTTTTATCAAGAGCGGCAATCATTATTTCATCATACGAATCTTCCTGAATGCTGATTTGTTTTTTAAGATTTTCTATCTTTTGCATCAGGTTACTAAAAAACTGGTCCGGAAAACTTTTCATTGGTGAACCATAGGGATCATAGCCACCCGTTCCTGCATATCGGATGCTAAATGAAAGAGAATCCAGTTCAAGAATATTCCGGTATATCTGGTCGTTTGTATAATGGTTGGCTTTTAAACTTCCGGTCAGGCTATCGATTTTTTGTGTCAGAAAGGCGTATCTGGAGTAATATTTTTTTGCCCGCATTTTCTGAACCGATACTTCCGGTGAATCTATAAAAGAATATAGTAATAGTAGGAAAATTAACGCCAGGGAATTGATACCAAGGAAAATGAGAAGGCCTTTTAATATCTTTGTACCTTTTGATCTTTTAACTTCAACAAACGATAATGTTGAGGTATCAAAGTAGTATCTTTTTTTTCTAATTCCCAAGTAAAACAAGTAAAGTGTTAAGCAGTTCAGGTGAATTTCGACAAATCTATAAGAAAAAAATTAGTTTTACAAACTCTTTAGTCGTAGTAATGTTCATAATTTCGCAGAATATTCATCAATTTAATTTTAAATCTTAAATGAATTCAAGAGAAATTCGTCAAAAATTTTTTGATTTTTTTGTTTCGAAGGGACATAAAATAGTGCCGTCTGCCCCTATGGTTGTAAAGGATGATCCCACGCTGATGTTCACAAATGCAGGCATGAACCAGTTCAAGGATATTTTTCTTGAAATCAGGAAATCAAAGGATACGAGAATAGCCAATACACAGAAGTGTTTGCGGGTATCCGGGAAGCATAATGACCTTGAGGAAGTGGGACACGATACCTATCATCATACCATGTTTGAAATGTTAGGTAACTGGTCATTTGGCGACTATTTTAAAGGAGAGGCTATTGCATGGGCATGGGAATTTCTGACAGAGGTGGCTGCAATTGATAAGGAGAGAATTTATGCAACGATTTTTGAAGGCGATAGCAATGATAATGTACCGGCTGATGATGAAGCATTGAATTACTGGAAAAAGTATTTACCCGAAAAGCGGATATTGAAGTTTTCGAAAAAAGATAACTTTTGGGAAATGGGCGATACAGGTCCCTGCGGACCTTGTTCGGAAATTCATTATGATATGAGGTCGGAGGAAGAAAGAAAAAAGAAGGATGGAGCCAAGCTTGTAAATACAGGACATCCGAAAGTAATAGAGATATGGAACCTGGTTTTTATTCAATATAACCGGAAAACTGATAATACACTGGAAGCATTGCCCAAAAAACATGTCGATACAGGAATGGGTTTTGAACGTCTTTGTATGGTAATTCAGGGTAAGACATCAAATTACGATACGGATATTTTTCAGCCGGTTATTCAGAAAATTGCCCAGATAACGGGAATTTCCTTCGGAAAATCAGACAAAACCGATATTGCCATGCGGGTTGTAGCCGACCATTTACGGGCTGTATCTTTTGCTATTGCCGACGGACAGTTGCCATCGAACATTAAAGCCGGTTATGTGATCCGGAGAATTCTGCGACGGGCCATACGTTATAACTATAATTTTCTGGAACAAAAGGAACCTTCTATATATAAACTTGTCGATACATTGGCTGGCACAATGGGAGATGCATTTCCTGAACTGCGCAAACAGCAGAAACTTATAGAAAATGTCATTCAGGATGAGGAAAGGGCTTTTCTGCATACGCTTGATTCAGGTATCAAATTATTGGAAGGACTCATGGTTGCAGCAATATCGCATGGATCAAATACGATCAGTGGTAAAAAAGCTTTCGAATTATACGATACATTCGGATTCCCTCTCGATCTGACTCAGCTTATTCTCAGGGAAAATGAAATGAGTGTTGACATGGTTGAATTTAACAGTGAGATGGATGCACAAAAATCACGATCAAGACAGGCCTCGGAAAGCGACACTTCCGATTGGGTTGTGCTCAGAGCCAGCAACGAACAGGAATTTATAGGTTACGATGTGCTTGTAGCTGAAGTGAATCTTGTACGGTACAGAAAAGTGAAATCAAAAGGCAGGGATTATTATCATCTGGTTTTTGACCGTACACCTTTCTATGGTGAGTCGGGAGGCCAGGTCGGTGACCAGGGTTATCTGGAGGTTAATGGCGAGCACATTGAAATTCTCGATACCGTCAAAGAAAACAATCAGAGTCTGCATATATCGAATAAACTACCATCGAATCCGGAATTAATTCTGAAGGCTGTAGTTAACAAAGAGGCCAGAGATGCTACGGCCAATAATCATACAGCCACGCACCTGTTGCATTATGCATTGCGTAAGGTGCTTGGCAAGCATGTTGAACAAAAGGGTTCCCTGGTTCATCCTGATTACCTGCGGTTTGACTTTTCTCATTTTCATAAAATCAGTGATGAGCAGTTAATTGAGATAGAACATACGATTAATAATCTGATCCGTCAGAATTTCAGTATGGAGGAATTCAGGGATATGCCACTCGAAATGGCACGCGAACTTGGAGCTATGGCCCTTTTTGGCGAAAAATATGGCGATCGTGTACGTGTAGTGAAATTTGGTGATTCGGTTGAATTATGTGGAGGAACCCATGTGAGCGCCACTGGCAATATAGGCATATGCAAAATTATCTCAGAAGGCTCAATTGCCGCAGGTATCAGACGTATTCAGGCTTATACGGCACGCAGGGCTGAAGATTATATCGATAATCAGTTGGGCATATTGAAAGATATTACCGCATTGCTTGATGCACCAAACGATCTGAAACAAAGCGTGGCTTCACTTGCCGAACAAAACGCCGAGTTGCGTAAAAAAGTTGAGGAATTTAACCGTCTGGAAGTGAAACGTATAAAGAATAATTTACAAGATAAGATTGTTGTTGTTGACGAGATTAATTTCATTGCACAGAAAATATCTGCCGATTCAGCAACAGTAGTAAAAGATCTGGCGTTTCAACTGAAGAATGAAATTGATAATCTTTTTTTAATTCTTGGTGCAGAGATTCACAATAAAGCGCATCTTGCCGTGATGATTTCCGAAAATCTGGTTAAAGAAAAAAAATTACATGCCGGAAATATAGTTAAAGAACTGGCAAAGCAAATAGGGGGGGCAGGAGGAGGACAACCCTTTTTCGCTACTGCAGGCGGACCTGATACTTCCGGTATTATTAATGCCCTGGATATGGCGAAAGAATTTATTAAATAGTAGAGCAGTTTTTTCCGGCTTTTTATATATCGGCTATAAATTCTATGAACCGGCTTAAACTACAATTTCCATCAGGAGATACTTCGCTGTCCGATAATCATATCTAATAATAAATTCCACTCCTTACAATTCTTAGACGGACATTTATGATCTTGCCTTACTGAAGAATTTTTATGTTTTCATTTTAAAATGTTTAAATTGTAGTGCCGATAAAACAATATGATATGGAAATCACACGGATTTTTGATATCCTTGACAACGCTCTTGAAAAATATGCTGAAAAAAATAATCTTCTGGCCTGCAAAACAGACGGACAATGGAAATCCTATTCGGTACATGAATATTATAATAGCGCACTCAATATTAGTTTTGGGCTATTTGCACTGGGACTGACTGCAAGGGACCGGGTGGTTACAATTTCTAACAACCGACCCGAATGGAACTTCGTTGATATGGCTATTAGTCAGGCTGGGATGATTCATGTACCTTTATATCCAACACTTAGTGAATCGGATTATGAATTTATTCTGGATCATTGTCAGCCAAGTATTCTGATCGTCTCTGA
>CAYUAV010000110.1:0-9098 GCA_964442665.1 uncultured Bacteroidales bacterium | reverse complement strand
TAAACAAAACGCCATCGACCTTGAGATTTTGCGTAAATGCATTGCCGCTTACAGGATTTCGCGGGCAGAGGGAATAATTATAACGTGTTTCGATCATAGAATGGTAAATAATGCCGCCTGAAACACTTTCCACCTCAGCTATCTGTCCGCCTCCGTTTATTCTTATATTATCGTCGTATACGTTATCAGAAGTTCCTTCCTGATCCACTGTAACAAACCATACATTCTGATGCACTGCCACAAATGCATCGTCAGGCTGTTCGGTTTCCAGGCGTGCCATTTCACTATTGAATTGCGGGTGACTCATACTTAAATTGAGGAGTGTATCGGAACCATATCCCAGAACAATATCCTGCCGGGCAAACAAGGTTAAGATATCTCCTTCCGTCTCGCGTTCGATAACCGGGACCGTATAAATGCCTCCTAGTTTAAAATTTCCGCCCAGTATATCGATATCGGTTAATACCATTGATATCACTCCACCATTTTCATCTCCGATACCCCCTATAACAATATCGCCGATATCAGCATTGAAGGGCAAGGGAAAATCCCGGCTGATTTCAACATACATAAGCCATGAGCTGGAGTATTCATCGGAATTGTTGGCGATCATCAGAACATTTGCCGGTAATTGCCTGCCCTTAAAAGCAGAAAGGGCCAGGGAAGCGCAATATCCTATTGCCGATGAAGTTTTCAATCCCTGCTGTAACGACTCAAGTTCCGGTTCCTGCCTGTTTTCCCGTATCTTTTTACAGGAAGATAGTATTGTTATAACGAGCAACATGGATCCGAAGAATTTCAAATATAAATGTATTCTTTTCATTTTAACCCATTAAAAGCAATTTAACAGTCTGATGAGAAACCGCGATTGTATCTATATAAATTTAACGATTTTTCAGGTCGGCTGCTTTATAAATCAAAAAAAGATGTAAATACGGACATAACGAGGATTAACCGAAATTCCCTCCTATTCTGCTGAATATGTTCGCGGGCTTCCAGAGTAGATCCTCCCCTGATAGCATTCGCAGGGCACGTGACGATTCGGCAAAACCATTTTCCAGCAAAAATGTAATTCCGGCTTTATTTTCAACAGGCAAAACAGCTTTTTCGATGGTGGCATATTTTAACTTCATTAATTCAATTCCGGCTTCAACTGTGTCGGCAATTATTAAACCATCGCCCAGGTTAGGAATAAAATAGCCACTGACTGCATCGTTATCCAGATAAAGTAATGACTCCGACAGGTAGTCTTCCAGAATTCTCTGCCTGACCTCACCGGTTATTTCTTCATCCAGCTCAAAAATCCGGGGACGGTGTTTTTCACTAAATGGAACAATATTTTTCAAAATCGATTGATGATTCCAGGGTTCTACGCGTTTCAGAAATACATATTCCGTAACGGTCCTGAATCCGGCTTTTTTGTAAAGTGGTTCTCCTAATTTTGTGGCTATCAGCAAAACGGATCGGGATGATGCATTCGCCGGATACTCAAGTAAATGTTTCACTATACTGTATCCAATGCCCCGATTTCTGTATTCGGGACTGACGATAATATGGGCCAGCCAGCTGCTGAATTCCAGAACTATCCGGGCTCCTATTCCCACGATCCTGTCTTCAAGAATAACTTTTACCGGATAGCAAAAATCGGCTTTAATATAGTAGGAAAGGCTGGGAATGATATCGGACCAGTCGCCGGGTTGTAAATGCCTGATTTCGTCAAGATCTTTCTTCGCAAGGATTTCAAATGTCATTTCAATGTTCTATAGGATGATTAACACTATTATAGTTTTTTACCGGTAATAATGCTCCTGTTTGCAACAGTGTTCTGAAAACAAATATCGATAAAACCCTGCTTTCTTAATAACATTTCCATTTCGGAAAATGAATAACATTTTCCATGTGTCGAGAACATAAGCAACACTGAATATTCAGCAACTGAAAGCGGTGCGGCTTTATTTTTATTCAAGTGAGCATCATGAATCATGATGATACCTCCGGAATTCAGATTCCTGTATGAATTTTCAATTAATATTCTGTTTTGTGGTAAATCCCAGTCGTGCAAAACATGCGAAAACAAATGTATATCGAAACCTTTGGGAATAGCATCGGAAAACATATCGGCTCCGATCACATCAATTTTATTATCCAGACCCCTTTTTTTCAATCCCATTCTTGCTATTTTGTCGACCGGAGGTTTTTCGAGTAATGCAGCTTTTATTTTTTCGTATTTTGCTTTTATGGCTGCTACATAAATACCGGATGCTCCTGCGATATCAATTATTGAATTATAGGTCGAAAAATCAAAACTATTGGCCAGACCGGGCGCCAGATAAGCACCCCTGCTGTCCATGCCTGCGGTAAACAAATCGGCAAACTCATCTCTTTCCATGGCTTTGGACCAATCCTGTTCATCCTTTTTTGCTGCCCAGCCTGCAGGTTTACCTGTTTTCAGCACGTCGAATAATTTACTGACAATGGGACGCTCTGCCTGCGTGGAGAAATACGGAACCAGACTCCACTCCGAATGTCCGGTCAGATGTTCCTGCGACAGGCGCGTCAAAAAAAACCTGCCGTTTTCCTCCTTCAATAAATTCAGGCATTTGAACAGCGTCAGCATTACATCGGCAGGACGCGAATTAATTTTAAAGTGAGTAATAATTGTCTCAAAACCGGAAGGATTCAAATCCAGCCAGGTAAAAAAATCCAGTTTCCCAATGGCTGTGATAAGTAAATCTGTTGCATAAACGCTGTCTCTCAATCTGATAAGATCAGCAGGATCGGTTTCAGGTATGGCTTTCAAATCATTTAGTATCATTTTATAGAAATCATTAGTACCATCACTAAATTATGTAAAATTAGTTTTTAGTTCGACTTTAAATCGGGAGGATGAGATAGTTCCGTTAAGAAATATCTTCAGAAATTCAACTTGTTAAAGGGGAATATCTATAGCTCGCTTCCCCACAAGGAGCTTTGATCCTGGATTTTTGCAGGGTGTGTGGCACCGCGACTGAAACGAAAAGATCGGATAAAGGTAGCAATTTTACCCATGTCCTGTTGCTCTTCGCGAAGCAATGCACCTGTTGGTTTGCAGATTTCACTGTTATTACGTTTCTCCCGGTAGAGCACACGACTGACAGGGTATCCGTTTAATTTCTTTTCCCCGGAAATTTCCAGCAGATGCGTTATTTCAGCTAATGGTGTACCAGGATTAAGCCAGCGTTTATATACCCTTTCCGATAATACCAGCGGAAACCTGTTTATACCTGCTTTCCTGAATTCATCACCTGATGGTGTGGTAAGTATTGAAAATCCCCGGTAGAATTCTTTCTGGTGATAGTTTTCTTTCCAGTTATCATAAATGCCCGCCAGGGCAAAAGTTTTTGATGCAGAAGAAAAAAACAGGTAGGGTTCTCCTTCCTCATTTGGCGTAATAAAATAGTCGGCAGGTATGATACAGCGATTTTCTCTTATGGGTCTGCGATACGACGGATGAATGATGATACGTTTTTTAAGCCTTTCAGCACCTGGATTCATCGAACCTTCAACGGGCGATTCAAAATGCATGACCGGTTTACGCGACCAGAAGGGTACCATACCATAATGAAATTGCGAAAAAGAGTCGGTACGCTCACGACTGATCACCCAGGCTAAAGCAGTCCGTTCGATAAAATAGTCGGGTTGAAAATGCTGCTTTTCGTTGAAAGCCAGCTCAAAATGTTGCTCAAATGTTTCCTTTCCCGAAACCTGACCGATGATTAGCATATATCCAATTCCTTTTGCACAAGATAACGAAATTTCCGCTTTGGCTGATATAAGAAAAGTGTGAAATTATTAACCGGGAACCTTTTAAAATGGTGATATATTGTTAATATCTTGAAGTACATAAAATCATAGTTGATCGGAGAATATAGATCTGGCCTGAATTGCCCGTTATTTTATTCAGAAATGCAGTATACTTTTTTGGATTTAATTCTTAAAGCGATACAAGCTATCATAATGTTTTACAGTTTTCACTATTTTCGTTACTGAGTATTATAATAAATGATCTCCTGGGCCAATTATCATAGTCATACAAATTACTGCGACGGGGCCGAAGCTCCCGAAGAATATGCAAAAGAAGCCGTCCGGCTCGGATTACCCGCTTACGGATATTCCTCCCATGCACCGGTTCCCTTTTCGTCCGACTGGAATATACCGGATGACAAATTGAAAAATTATCTTTCTGAAATCAGTGAAATAAAAGAAAAATACAAAACATGGCTTCAGGTATATCTTGCCCTGGAAATCGATTTTATTCCCGGAATTGCCGGACGCTCGAGATATTTGATGAAAGACACCAGTCTGGATTATTTTATCGGTTCTGTTCATTTTCTGGAAAAATTTCCAAACGGAGAATACTGGAATATAGATACTTCATACGAACTCTTCGAATCGGGACTGAAGGAAATATTTGACAATAATTTCCATAAAGCTGCCCTGCGTTTTTGGGAAACTACCAGACAAATGATTACCGAAGACAGCCCTGATATAATCGGGCACCTGGATAAAATTAAAATGTTCAATAGTAAAAACCGGTATTTCAACGAGAACGAAAGATGGTATAAAGACCAGGTTGAACTCACTTTTGATACTATAAAAGACAAGGATTGTATAGTTGAAATAAATACGCGTGGTTTTTACCGTTACGGGCAACCCGATTTATATCCTGCCGAATGGATCATTCGTAAGATAGCTGAAAAGGATATTCCGGTTATTATTAGTTCCGATGCCCACAAACCGGAGGAAATCTTAAAAGGATTTCCTTATGCCGCATCCATTCTGAAAAAATCGGGAATCAAAAAATTGGCAGCATTTTATAACGACAAATGGAATGAATATCCCTTTTCTGATAAAGGAATTCATTTCAGATAAAGGGTTTTCCTGAAGTCAACATCGAGAAAACTCAACCAAAATCCTCATTCCCATTCATAATTATACACACATCCGGGATCTTCATACAAGTCAACTGTGGCTGAGCATTCATCTACGCTCATTTTCTCGCCAAAAGCCATTGTTAAAGTCTGGTGATATCTTCCGGTATCACAGGTGCATCGGCCAGTAAAATTTTTTTTGCGCATGAAATAAATTCTAAGCATTCAGAATAACAAAAAAAGGGGACCAAATGGTTCCCCTTCGCTTTCTAGCGCTTAATCTGGTTAGCTTAACTTGTGTTGCCTTACTTATTATCTAAATTTTCGTTGCGTATAATCATCCCCGCCTCATCATATGCGATCCAGTTCCCTACCGGTTTATTTTGTGCATAAATACCTTTTTCTTTCATCACACCTGTACTATACCACTCAAAATATTCTCCGTTCAGAGAGTCGCAGGAATAATTGACCGTATATTGTTTTTTACCATCCCGGTACCAGCTTTCCCATTTACCTTCCATTTTCCCGTTAAAAAAAGCCCCTTGCCTGCGGATGGTCCCATTCATATAATAGCTGGTTATAGATCCATGTAAAATACCATTTCTGAATGTCATTTCTTCTTTTACAATTTTAGTATCTGAATAATAAATGACACATTCACCTGAATACGGTTTGATCCGGTCTGATCGATAAAACACCTCTTCCGGTAAATCTTCATCCGTTATTACAACCCGCGAATGGGAGCACGAACTGAAGATGATGCACAGTAAAAAAAAGTAGATCAGGTTTTTCATGACAGACATACGTATCGAAAACTGATTGTTTCGATAGAATTTACGCTGAATAACCTAATCTGTTAATTAATATTGATAAATGATCGGATTTTTCGTATGAGTTACGAAAAAAAGCATATGAAAAAGGATTACTCCTTCACTCTCTTCCACTTGGTTTGTCGTCCTACAAACTTCATACCCAGCACATAACCCTTTATAAACAATATATCGGGATCCTCCTCAAACCACATAAAACAATCGTAGGTTTTACCATTGTCGGGATCATAAATAGTCCCGTCTATCCATTGCTGATTATCGGTATCAAAACCAAAGCCTTTGAGGATCAGAAGACCCAGCAAGGGTTCTTTTTTTTTATTTTCATCAGGATTATGAATGTCGAGCCGGTCGGGATTCTCTTTCAGCCATTCAATTTTGCCATAGTATTTTCCATTTGTGGCCTTAAAAACGCGAATATGAGCTGTTTCATCTTCATTAAACCAGACATCGACAACACGGCTTTCCTGAGCCGTCAGATAGGTAAAAATAAAAGACAGAATTGCGAGGAAACTAAATTTGAGTCTCATAAGGTAATGTTTTATTTAGCTATCCGTAAATCTACAAAATGTCTAATTTATTCTCGAAAATGTTACAAATGAATAATCAACACAGGCATCCTCATCATCTGTTATATCCGTCTGCTCAATGATTTTCCATTGATCCTGATCAAATTCCGGGAAAAAGGTATCAGCTTTATATGTTTCTTTAACCAGTGTGAGGTACATTCTATCGGCAAAGGGTAAAAATTGTTCATAAATGGAGGCACCTCCCAGAATGAAAACTTCTCCGTCGTTAAGCGAATTGTCAATCGCTTCATTTACCGAATGTGCAATAATTATTCCTGATGATGGTAAATTTTTCCGGGAGGTGATTATGATATTTTTCCTGTTAGCAAGAGGCTTACGATCAATCGAATCAAAGGTTCGGCGACCCATGATTACGGTATGTCCCGAAGTTAATGTTTTAAAACGTTTCAAATCGGCCGGAATATGCCAAAGCAGATCATTCTTATAGCCTAGCTCACGTTGTAACCCGATAGCTGCAATGAGGGAAACAGTCATCTTTAAACCGAGATTTCTCCTTTAATATGAGGATGAGGATCATAGTCTGATAAGATAAAATCCTCGTATCTAAAATCAAAAATATTCCTTACCTCAGGATTAAGCTGCATCCGGGGAAGTTGCCTGGGTTTTCGGGTAAGCTGCAGTTTCACCTGTTCGATATGGTTCAGATAGATATGGGCATCTCCAAGAGTATGTATAAATTCAAAGGGTTTCAGCCCTGCGACTTGTGCCACCATCATAAGTAAAAGTGAGTATGATGCAATATTGAAGGGAACTCCCAGAAAAATATCGGCACTCCGCTGGTATAGCTGACAGGATAAGCGTTCGCCCGATACATAAAACTGGAAAAGCACATGACAGGGAGGTAAGACCATTTTATCCAGATCACCAACATTCCATGCGCTTACAATAAGCCTCCGCGATTCGGGAGTTTCTTTTATAGCTTTTATCACCTGGCTTATCTGATCAATCGACCTACCTTCATCATTTGTCCATGAACGCCACTGATACCCGTACACAGGGCCAAGTTCGCCTTTATCATCGGCCCAGTCGTTCCAGATTCGAACACTGTTCTCCTTTAAGAACTGTATGTTTGTTTCGCCCTTCAGAAACCAGAGGAGTTCATATATAATTGATTTGAGGTGGAGTTTTTTGGTGGTTATTAATGGAAAGCCGTCCTCCAGGTTAAACCGCATCTGGTAACCAAAAACACTTCTTGTGCCGGTTCCGGTGCGGTCCTTTCGGTAATCGCCCTTATCAATCACATGTTGCAGCAAATCCAGATATTGCTTCATAGTATTTTAGCTTCAATTAACAAAATTATGATTCTGTAATTTCATGAACCGGTTTTCAGGAAATTTTAATCAAAATGATTTTAACAATTTATACATCCAAAAAGTTTTTTAGCTGAAGAGCGCTATCTTTAATGCAATATTTGGAAACATGGTCTGTTAAAATCCTGCTCAAAATTTCTGTGTTATGAACACTACTCTTCGTTACATCCTGATTGGTCTGGGAATTATTGCCGGAGTTTGTATTGTATGGTACTTCATTCATATTGTTGCCTATATCCTTATTTCGGCTGTTCTTGCCCTCATAGGCCGTCCGATAGTCGAGTTTCTGGGTAGTATTCATGTCGGAAAGTTCAGGATACCCAAATCGCTTCGGGCTTTACTCTCAATACTTTTTATCTGGGGAATTATTGCTTTATTTTTCAGAATATTGATCCCCCTTGTGGTGGTCGAAATCAATAACCTGTCATCGCTCGACCCACAGCAATTACTTAATTCGCTAGGCGAACCTCTTAAACGTATCGAAAGCATAGTCGACAGGTATCAGATGGGAGAGGCCGAGCATTTTTCAGTTCAGAATTTTCTTACTGAAAAAGCTATTTCAATATTTAACGTCTCATTCCTTTCATCCATATTCAGCTCCTTTGCTTCCATTCTGGGAAATATATTTATTGCCTTTTTTTCTATCTCATTTATTACCTTTTTCTTTCTGCGTGATGAACGTTTGTTTGCCGAAGGTATGCTTATTCTTGTACCCGACAAGCATGTTGAAGCCTTCAAGCATGCCATGAACTCCACACGTCGGTTACTTATGCGTTATTTTATTGGTATTATCGGTCAGATATTCGGCATATTCACACTGGTTACCATCGGACAAACCATTGCAGGTGTGGGTTTTCGGCATAGTATTTTGATTGCGCTTATAGCCGCTCTTTTTAATGTTATTCCATACATTGGTCCCTTGCTGGGTAGCACAATAGGAGTTCTGCTGGGTATTGCTACTCACCTCGAAATGGACTTTTATACCCAGCTATTGCCAATGGTAGGATGGATGATACTGGTATTTATCATTGTTCAGCTTATTGACAATTTCGTATTCCAGCCTCTCATATTTTCCAACAGTGTGAATGCACATCCCCTCGAAATATTTATATTGCTCCTGATTGCAGGCTCACTGGCCGGTATTGCAGGTATGATTCTCGCCATTCCGATATATACTGTGATACGGGTATTTGCAAAAGAGTTCTTTAATAAATTCAAGGTTGTTAAAAAATTGACGAAAAATATTCGCTAGCAACAACCGTAGTGTCCTATATTTACCTTACGAACAGAGCTTATGAGCTATTTGAGGGTAACAATTCCACTCCTTTTATTGTCATTCTTTTTTACTGATGGAATGGCCCGGCCCGATTTTACAGTGAGTGCCGATGAAGGTTGCACGCCATTCGGCGTTAAGTTTACCATTGACCATACCACAGTTGATATGGATACAATAAACCGCAT
>CAYUAV010000109.1:0-9135 GCA_964442665.1 uncultured Bacteroidales bacterium | reverse complement strand
AAACGCGGCTACAGGACAGGAAATTTTGATGCTTCACTGAACGAAGTGCTTGCTGCAGGTCTGATTAAGATTTCGGGATGGAAAGGTCAGAAGGATTTTCACGATCCGATGTGCGGTTCCGGAACTCTTGGTATTGAAGCTGCCTTAATAGCGCGAGAAATTCCACCCGGAGTTTATCGAAAGAAATTTGGTTTTGAGAGTAGTCCCGACTTTGATTCACAGCTTATGGAAGATATTTTTGATAACATCCAGGAGAAAAGCTGGGATGGCAATATTTTCTCAAGTGATATTTCGAAGCAGGCAATGCAGATAGCCTTGAATAATGCAAGACAGGCATCGGTATTTAAGAGTATTAATTTCCGGGGGCAGGATTTTATGGAATATCCAAAGGTAAACGGAGATGCTACAGTAATAATTAATCCGCCCTATGGTCAGCGCATCGTGAAACCAGAAATGGTTGGTTTTTATAAATCGATCGGTAACAAGATGAAGAAAAGTTTTGAGGGTGCTGATGTATGGATCATCAGCAGTAATCTTGAAGCATTAAAGCATTTGGGGCTGAAGCCAGGCAACAAATATAAATTATTCAACGGAGCTCTTGAGTGCAGGTATAATATGTATCACGTCTATTCCGGAAGCAAAAAAGCCCGGTATAACGCACTATAAAATCAATTTTCGATGCAAATGTTCATTATCAAAACATATTCTTTTCACTTTTTGTATTATATTTATGTAGCTGTGTAATAATTCAGCATAAATTATATGTGCCTTAAATTGAAGTTGTACAATAAAGATTTTTTCTATATTTGTTAAATCCTAAAAACAGTACCCGTTAAGACAGGCTTTATATGAGCTTTAATATACAGGAATATTATGCCAAAATCAGCGAAGGCGACGTACTTTTGGCTTTTAAGGGAAGTATTACTTCGGAATTGATAAATGAAGTCCTTGAAGCCGTTGAGAGTAAACTGGAAGCAAAGAACGAAGATGGGAAAACCCGGAAGAAACTTTATAACGTTTTGGTGGAGAGTTTGCAGAATTTATATCACCATATTGAAGAAACACACGAAGGCATCGAAGAAGATCTCGATCCGAAATTCGGCGTTCTTGTAATTGAAAGAGAAAATGAAGGAGAATACAGAGTTACTACAGGGAATTTTGTTGCTGTAGTTAAAACAAAGTTTCTGAAAGAAAAGATTGATAAAATCAATTCGCTCTCAAAGGATGAACTTAAGGATATGTATAAATTCATTCTTAACCACCAGAAGATTTCCGCCAAAGGTGGAGGGGGACTGGGACTGGTTGACATCGCCCGTAAAACCGGTAAAAAGATGGAATACCATTTTCACCCCTATAACGAGAAATATGTATTTTTTGATTTACAAATACTGGTTTAATTGAACAATATCTGAAGATATGGAATCATTAATAATAGAAGGAACCACGAAGACGCCGAATGTAAATTTCGATAGTGAGAAAGGTAAATTAGAGATTAAAGGAAGATCGATTCCTGAAAATTCGATAGAATTTTATAAACCTTTGGTTGATTGGTTAGAGGAGTATGCGCATACACCCAAAAGCAAAACTGAGGTCAATGTTCATCTTGAGTATTTTAATACGAGTTCGTCAAAATGTATTTTAGATGTTTTTAAGAAGTTGGAAGCTATCCATAAAAATAAGTACGATGTACAAATTAACTGGTACTACGAGGAGGACGATGAGGATATGCTGGAAGCAGGCGAAGATTACGAATCGATCATCAGGGTTCCGTTTAAAATGATTGAAATTGTTGATTAATCTGACCGATATATAACTTTATGGAAAAGGCTGCCAAATGAACTGGCAGCCTTTTTAGCTTTCTTCCTTTTTTTCCAGGTACTTCTGATTCAGATTTTCCAGTTTATCCAGTAATTTTCGTAAACCGCGGAAGTAGAGTATCAGAAAGAATAGCAGCGACATAAACCAGATAACGATGGTATTTACCCAGAAGGTATCGTAATAGCGTCCCAATAACTTTTTTCTGGGGGCATAAAAATGCGCTTTAATGAAGTTCGATTCCGGATCGAGATAGATCGGATCGATCTTTTGAATGAGCTGACCCCGGTATTCAACAATACGCACAGGCTCATTGCTGTTTTCCACAAATTCAGCCAGTCTGTCGTTGTAATGATCGCGTTTTAACTGAATAAAACGTTCTTTATCTTCAGGAGTTTTTTGGAATGTTCTTATGATTTTATCCCTTGCATCGCTGGCTGTATTATATGCCCTGATATAGACTTTATTAACTTTTCTGATATAATCGCGGGCCGATTCCAATACGGAAAAATTAATTTTCTCCGGATATAGCACGGAAAGGTTGGTAAAATCGACAAATTTATTATAGGTCAGTTCCTTGGAAATCTCGTTTCGCAGTAAATTCAAATAGTTTTCTATTTTTTCCTGCTGACGGTTATCCTCGGAGTATTTTTCTATGAAATCGATTTTGTTTTCCAGGTTCTTTACCCAGTAATACTTCTTGTATTCCGCAATACTCATCATCTTGTTATGTGTGTAAAATAACTGCGTGTATTCATTCTCCTTGAACTGATACACGGCGAGTGCTTCATATCCCCAGCGAGCAGTCATTATTTCTCCATAAAGCGGTATTTTATTGGGTGCTGAAATACTGGGATTCAGTTTCTCATATTTAACAATAACACCGCTAAGTATAATTTGCGGAATGACCAGGAATGGGATCAGGATATATATAGTAACAACAGTTTTAAAACTGTCTGATATAACCAATCCCATGATATTTGCACTTACCCAGCAGCTGAACAGTATAATCCAGTAGTGCAGGTACATTCCTTTTATTTCCATGATCGAATTCCCTACAATAACAAACAGCATGGCCTGAATAGCGGATATACACAACAAAACCATTACTTTGGAAAACAAATAACTCGACCAGCTCAAGTTCAGAAATGCTTCCCGTTTAAGAATTTTTCTATCCTTGATTATTTCCTCGGCACTGATAGTCAATCCCATGAATATAGCGACGATAACCGACATAAAAATGTACACCGGCAGGTTGCTGTTGCCCAGCAGGGTATAGCCAATCTCGTTCGATTCGCTTTCGTTGTAATACTTGATAATAAATGACAGTATAAAAGCCAGCAGCGGAGCCTCCAGGAAGTTGACAACCAGATATTGTGTATTAGCCAGTTTTGCCAGAATATCGCGTTTTACAAATATGAAGAACTGCCTGAGCTTGTTGGGTATTTTAAACGATATGCTGGGAAGTTCCTTCGGAATTTCTGTGTTAACTTCTTTATTTTTCGTATGTTCATTGAAATATTGATACCATTCTTTTGGAGAAAGTTTTCTTCGCTGGGTAAATTTGCCGTATTCATCGAGAATATTTGATTCTACGATATTGAAAATTTGTTCCGGATTTACATTACCGCATACATTACATTCACTTTCGTTATAATTCGCGTAATGTATTTTCGATTTGAAATATATGATGGAGTCGATAGGATCGCCATCGTAAATAAGATATCCACCGGTATCAAGGATCAGGAGCTCATCAAACATCTTGAAAATATCTGAGGATGGCTGATGTATGACAACAAAAACCAGCTTTCCTTTAAGCGAAAGCTCCTTTAGCAAGTCCATAATATTTTCAGAATCGCGCGACGACAATCCGGATGTCGGTTCATCGAGGAATAATACTGCAGGCTCACGTATCAGCTCTAATGCAATATTCAATCGTTTTCGTTGACCTCCGCTTATCATTTTGTTTAACGGCGTACCGACCTGAATGTCTTTAATTTCATAAAGTCCCAGGTTCTGCAGCATACGGTCGACAGTGGCAATAATTTTTTCCTCTTTGCAATTACTGAAGCAAAGTTTTGCATTATAGTAAAGGTTCTGGAAGACCGTTAATTCCTCAATCAGCAGATCATCCTGCGAAACATGACCGATTAATCCTTCGATTTTATTTTGCTCAGTATGGATATCAATACCGTTTATCGCAATGCTTCCGGCAGTGGGTTTTTCGGTACCATTCAGCACATTTAGCAATGTAGATTTACCTGCCCCGCTGGCACCCATTATTCCTACCAATCGACCCGATTCTTTAACAAAACTCATGGGTCTTAGTCCCATTGAACCATTCCTGAACCTGTAACTTATGTTTTTAACCTCGAAAACGATTTTTGACTCTCGTTGCTCTTCGTGGAATAATGTTACGACATCGCTGTAGTATACAGGACGGATGTTATGGTCTCTGATCGACGAACCGGGATTGAATACGAATACCTTATAGGGCTGTAACAGCTGTCCGTTGAGGTAAAGCTCGTTATCGCCCATGTACTTGATAAAGTAAATATTTGTCGATACTGCCTGGAGGAACCAGAGTTCACCTTTGAACTGGCGGGCAAAAAGATGTTTGCGTTCTGTATGGGAGTTATTTTCTTTGTTGTTTACTACCAATAAGTTACCTGACACAAAAGCGTCATCAACCGAACCTATCGTGAAATCGCGAATGTTGTTGTACTCTTCATTCTCAATATTAAATGAATCGGCAACAGTTTTGATAAATTCATATTCCTGATTGGATATCTCAGCTCTGTCGGAGTATACAAATTCAAACAGATGAATAAGTACGATTAATTTTTGTTTCTGTGTAAGTTCGCGGTTTATCTGGTCGCAGATTCGCAATATTTTGACCGAGTCAGGACCAATTCTTTTGGCACCTCTTGAGTTTACCAGACTCTGATGACGCGTAAAAAACTTATCGAATATTTCCAGGTACCCCTCAACGAGTTCCTGATTTAATATTCTTTTCAGATACGATTCAACAATAGTACGACGATCACCTCCTTCACCGGAGTATTCGTCAGGCCTCGCAATAATTGCGAATAGTTCCATTAAAGCCTTAAGAATTTGCTCACTCATAGTAATGAGTTAGTACTATTGTTCTGTTGTGCTAGGAATTCTACGCAAATGAGGAATATTAGTTACGGGCAGGACAGTAATTATAAGATATGCAGAGAAAACACTATATTCATATTTTAATCTGAAAATTCATGATTATGAAAAAATTGGTATTTCTTTTGTCAGCTGTTCTTTTTACAGCCGAATTTATTTTCTCTCAGTATTTTACCGTTGAAGATATCGAGTTTGGGCGTCTTACATATCTGAAGCCTGCCGAAATCATGAATTTACAATGGATAGGAGATACCGATACACTGTGCTATTCCCGTAACGATTCCCTTTTTGCACGACCGGCTGTAAGCCCTGATGAACTATTAATACTTACGCTGGGGCAATTAAATGACATGCTGAAGAAAGACGGTTTATCAGGAATAAAAAATTTTCCGGGAATTGTGTCAGTTTCATTAAACAGGTTTTATTTTAATAGGAAAAGCGATCTTGTCCTTGTAGACCTGCATGAAAAAAATCTCAATAAGATCGATCTTCCGGATTCGGCAGATAACCTGGCTTTTGAGCCACATACGAACAAAACTGCATTTACTGTCGGACAAAATGTTTTTATCCGGGGTATTGATGGAACTGAGATTCAGCTTTCAAACGATACGCTGGATGGTATTTTGAACGGTTCTTCTGTATACAGGCACGAGTTCGGCATGACCACAGGTATATTCTGGTCGCCAAAAGGGAATTTCATTGCATATTACCGAAAGGATGAAACCCGTGTAACTCAATATCCCCTGGTTGATATTCAGACGCGGATCGCAAGGGCCCGGAATATTCGCTATCCTATGGTGGGCATGACGAGTGAGGAAACTGAAATCTGGGTTTATTCGGTGATCAACGGCAATAAACTTAAATTGCAGGTGAAGGGAGAACCGGACAGCTACCATACCAATCTTTCCTGGTCGCCCGATGAACAATTCATTTATCTTCAGCATCTTAACCGCGACCAGGACGAAATGGTCTTACGGTGTTATTCGTCGAAGACGGGAGAACTGAGGGAAGAAATGTTCACCGAAACTGATAAAAAATATGTTGAACCCCTCAACCCTGTGATTTTTTCAAAATCGGATCCTAAAAATTTCCTGTATCAGAGCGAGCGCGATGGATTCAACCATATCTATTACTATAATTCGGCTAACAATAAATTGATACAACTCACAAAGGGTCAATGGGAAGTAACACAGCTATTAGGTTTCGATGCAGGAGAGCAATATATTTTCTTTATGGCGACAAAGGATAGCCCTCTGGAAAGGCATCTCTATAAATACGATATGATAACAAAAACAATTACACGCTTAACCCGGGATGCAGGGACTCATGAAGTATTTATGAATGCGCAAAAAACATTTTTTATCGATACCTATTCAGGTAATACTGTGCCAAAAGCTGTCAGAATAATCGACATCAACGGAAAACTAATTGCCGATCTGGTGCATGCTCCGAATCCTCTTAAAAATTATAGGTTAGGAAAAGTTACTATCGGTACTATACCTGCTGCAGATAAAAAAACGCAGCTTTTTTACAGGCTGACCATGCCGGTTGACTTCGATTCCACTGAAAAGTATCCGGTTATTGTATACGTCTATGGTGGACCTCATGTACAGCTTATAACAAATTCATGGCTTGCCAGGACCGATTATCTTCATCAGTATTATGCACAGCACGATATTGTTTCGTTCGAACTCGATTGCCGGGGCTCGGATTTCCGGGGACGTGATTTCGAAGACATTATTTACCGACAGTTGGGTATTCCGGAGACAGAGGACCAGTATGTGGGTGTTCAGTTTCTGAAAACCAGGGAGTGGATCGATACAAACAGAATTGGTATAGAAGGCTGGAGTTTTGGAGGTTTTATGACTCTTTCCATGATGTTGCACTATCCGAAAATATTTAAGGTCGGTGTTGCCGGCGGTGCCGTTACCGACTGGAAATTTTATGAGGTTATGTACGGCGAGCGATATATGGACCGACCTGGTCAAAATCCGGAAGGATATGAAAAAACCAATGTTAACCTTATGACCGAAAAGCTGCAGGGTAAGCTGCTGCTCATTCACGGATCTCTGGACAATGTGGTTGTCTGGCAGAATAGCCTGGTTTTTCTTCAGGCATGTATAGATCAGGGTAAACAACTCGACTATTTTATTTATCCCGAAGAAGAACATAACGTATTGGGAAAAGAACGAAAACATCTTACTGAAATGACAACGCAGTACTTCCTGAAAAACCTCTGATCTTAATGTCTTCGTTTGCGGTTATGGAATACCTTAGTTTTAAGGTAAAAGAAGCTCTGCTCATTCAGTAAAAGCTTTATCTGTACCTATACTCATTTTCATTTTAACGATTCGTTCAGGCAGAAATGAAAAAATTACAGCCTGCTATATAATATTCTGACAAAAAGGCACTTAATATTCTGATATGCACGACTTTATGTCTCATTTTCGATCAATTTTTCCTGTGGCCAAAAGTTTGCTGTGTTGAATTGGCAATAATTTTTTAGTATTATGAACTTAAATAATTACACTATTAAATCGCAGGAAGTAATTCAGGATGCTTTCCAGTTAGCACAGGAGTCGGGTAACCAGGCCGTGGAAACAGGACACCTGCTGAAGTCGTTATTGACTAAAGGTGAAAGCGTTACGGAATATATTTTCGGAAAAGTCGGTGCTAACACAACACTCATTGGAAATATTCTGGATAAAGAATTGGCCTCCTATCCGAAGGTGTCGGGAGGTGAACCCTATTTATCCGGTGAGGCTTCAAAAGCATTACAGAGTGCCTCAAGTATAGCTCAGAAGAAAAAGGATCAGTATGTTTCCGTTGAATATATTCTTCTCGGGCTTTTGCAGAGAAACGATGGAACCTCAAAACTTCTGAAAGATAATGGGTTAACGGTGGCAGGAGTCCAGAAGACTATCGATGAGTTGCGAAAAGGGTCGGCGGTGGACAGTCCGACCGCAGAAGAGACATACAATGCTTTGAATCGGTATGCAATAAATCTGAACGATATGGCCCGGACAGGCAAACTTGATCCTGTAATCGGACGCGACGAAGAAATCAGAAGGATTTTGCAAATACTTTCGAGGCGTACAAAAAACAATCCGGTGCTTATTGGCGAACCCGGTGTGGGAAAAACTGCAATTGCAGAAGGACTGGCCCACAGGATCGTTTCCGGCGATGTGCCGGAGGATCTGAAATCGAAACAAGTTTTTTCACTGGATATGGGGGCATTGTTAGCAGGCGCAAAATATAAAGGAGAGTTTGAGGAACGATTAAAAGCTGTTGTAAAAGAGGTTATAAGCTCTGAAGGCGAAGTAATTCTATTTATCGACGAAATACATACCCTTGTAGGCGCAGGAAAATCGGAGGGTGCCATGGACGCCGCTAATATTCTGAAGCCCGCGCTGGCAAGGGGCGAGTTAAAGGCTATAGGGGCAACGACTTTTAATGAGTATCAGAAATATTTTGAAAAGGACAAAGCTCTGGAACGAAGATTTCAGGTTGTTATGGTCGATGAACCTGATTTGCAAAGTGCTATTTCCATCTTGCGGGGCCTGAAAGAACGATACGAAAATCACCATAAGGTAAGGATACGCGATGAAGCCATTATTGCCGCTGTCGAATTATCGAATAGATATATTACCGAACGTCATTTGCCTGATAAGGCTATCGACCTGATTTATGAATCTGCTTCAAAAATGAGAATAGAGATGAACTCCGTTCCTGAAGAAATTGATGAACTTGACCGGAGGATCAGGCAACTTGAAATTGAACGCGAGGCTTTGAAACGTGAAGGAGATAAAAAAAAGATCGAAGAACTGAACGAAGAAATAGCCAACCTTGTTGAGGAAAGAGACAGACTTAGAGCGATATGGCAAACAGAAAAAACGTTGATCGATAAAATCCAGCGCAACAAATCGTTTATTGAGGAATATAAATTGCAAGCCGAACAGGCTGAGCGGGCAGGCGATTATGGAAAAGTTGCCGAATTGCGTTATGGTAAGATAAAAGAAGCTGAAGATACTATTGAAAAGTTTAATAAAGAGCTTGAGAAAAGGCAGGAAAACATGTCGCTTCTGAGAGAAGAGGTTTCTGCTGAGGATATAGCAGAAATAGTTTCGCACTGGACAGGAATTCCCGTTTCGAAGATGCTGG
>CAYUAV010000108.1:0-9138 GCA_964442665.1 uncultured Bacteroidales bacterium | reverse complement strand
CTTCTACCATAGCAATAAATGTTTTTTGTGTAAATCCATCAACCATAGCGGGTTTACTTTCATCAGCATATACCATCCTTGGAGAAACAGAAACATCGATAAATCCGTTGGTTTTCAGCAGAGGATAGAGTCGTCGACCAATTAAAGAATCGGCGCCACTCAGAGCCTGGAGGTTAATAAGACAATCAATGGTTTTTTGGGCCAACTGACTCTTCGGATAATAATATGCCGAACCATGGTCTCCTTCAATAGCGATAATTGAGCCACCCGGTTTCATAATTTCTTTGATTTTTTGCAGGGCACTTCCGGGGTCCGGTAAATGTTCCAGTACAAAGCATACGAAAACATAATCAAAACTTTCAGGACGGAAGGGCATACGGTACAGGTCGACATGTATGAAATTTACATTATGAATGCCGGCTTCAGTACATCGTTTTTTTGCAGTTTGCAGGGAATCTTCCGAAATATCGATTGATATGAGTTCAATCTGAGGATTTTGTTTACATATTATGACGGTCTGGGCACCAACTCCGCAACCGACCTCCAATACTTTTGCACCTGCCGGGAAAATTGTATCATGATGCAAAAGTTCCCCTAACGTAGTCGCCTGATCGTTCAATCGTATATTTTCTTCATAACCGTATCCATGAACATATTGACTCAGCATAACTTAATAGTCAGATAATGATACAATATTGCATACAACCAGAAATTTCAAGAAATCAATTAATTTATTTTATTTGAAACCATTTCAAATTAAAATCAACAGGATTCCCACTTCCGGTATCTGCCAGGATTATTTATTACTTTTTGTTTTTTTGGGTTTTCTTCCTACTTTTCTTTTCGCACCGGGCATTTCAGGAGTTGCATAGGCATACCCCTTTCCTTTATAAGGTACTTTAACCAGATCGCCCCTTCGGTTTGCCAGTTTCTGAAGACTTCTGATAACTTTGTTCCTGATTTCGTTCTCAGAGGTTTGAATTCCGGCTTCCTGTGATTTTATTTTAACCCAATCCAATATTTCCTGTGTTATCATGGGTTTGCCTTTTTGAGTAATCCCTGAGATCAGCCATTCATCCCAATTCGATAGTTTATATCCTTTTTTTGCCGTTTCTTTCTTTATTTGTTTTTGTGTAGTTGACACTGCTTTTTCAGTAGACTTTTTCGCTTTCTTTGGTGGTCGTCCTCTTTTTTTCACTTCGGTCGGTGCAGTTACTTTTGGTACAGCAATCTTTCGTTTCCTGCTCATTTTGGACAAAGCTGTTTTTTCACTTTGTTCTACCGATTCCAGCCAATTTTGCAATTCAGTAATTGTTGATACGATATCTTCGGTTTGAAATTCCAATTTTTTTAATTCAGATTGATATTTACTTATCAAATCCTGAATTTCACTGCTGGAGAGCCTTGTCTTTCTCATATTAGCTTTTTTATAATTTAAAACAAAAGTAAGCTATTTTAATATAAATTAAAAAAACACGAAAAGTGAGAATTACCGCAATAGTATAATAACGGAACTTGAAAAGTATCAGAAAAAATCGTTGCTACTTAGGCGAAATTCATGTATTGAGAACATAATGAAAGCCTGTTTAAAATTTGGTTTGTTGTATGATTATGACCTTATAAAATCTTGTAATAGACTGGCTATAAAAGGTTTTGCGAATATGATTATTCTTTCAATACCACTCGATTCCCTTTTGAAACTAGAAGTTAAAGTGGTATTATGTTTAGAATTTCAATTTTAATTACCATTCTGTCAGCTCTGCATTGATTTTACTGTTCGAGCCGTTTTTCAATAATACAGATAACCCTCAATGTATATCTCTGTTGCTCCCTTTATTTCGACCCGATCGTTTATAAGAAAACATGTTAACTTTCCTCCACGCTTCGACAACTGCAAGGCATTCATTTTGGTTTTATTCAACCGATTCGACCAGTATGGAGTAAGCGTAGTATGTGCTGAGCCTGTAACAGGATCTTCCAGAATGCCTGATTGCGGTGCAAAGAAACGTGAAACAAAATCAACAGTATCACCAGGGGCAGTAATACATATACCCCTTACCTCCTTCATTTCACTGAGAATCTTAAAATCAGGTGTCATTTCACGAATCTCTTTCTCCGTATTGAATACTATCAGATAATCCGATTTTCCCTGGTATGCAGCTAAAGGTTTAACAGAAAAGGCCTTACTATCAATATTCTCCAATTTAATTTCGGTTATTTCATCAACAGGAAAATTCATTGTGTATTCAGTTCCATCCTTTCGGACAGAAAGAATTCCGCTTTTTGAATCGAATTGAACCTGATCCATTGCATGGTCCACATACTGCATTATAACAGATGCTGCCGCAAGAGTTGCATGACCGCACAAATCAACTTCAATGGAAGGAGTAAACCAGCGAATTTTATAGGCACCCTTTTCTTTAATTACAAAAGCAGTTTCCGACAACTGATTTTCGAATGCAATATATTGCATAATTTCATCATCCGGCCACGTTTCCATTAAGCATACCCCGGCAGGATTCCCTTTGAAACCTTTACCTGTAAATGCATTTACCTGATAATAGGGTGTTTTCATTTTTCAGTATTTAAACAATTCAACGATTTTAATTTGACAGTTTATTTAAAATTATATTCTAAACAGTTATCTCAATCCGGTTCCCTTCAGGATCGCAAAAAACACTCTCATAATACCCGTCCCCTGTTACCCGGGGACCGGAGAGAATTTCAATTCCTTTAATTTTCAGACTTTCAGTAAATTCATCAACTTTTTTACGACTATTAAGCGAAATAGCAATATGCCCGTAAGGGTATTCAAATGAATTCGTTTTTCTGTTCATATCATGCATTAGTTCAAGTTTAAAACCGGAAGGAAAAGTCAGAAAATTTGAATTAAATCCTTTATCCGGATTGTGATATGCACTACTTAAGACAGCTCCAAATACTTGTATATAAAAGTGACTCATAAGTTCAAGATTATTTACGTACAAGCCAATGTGCGCCAAACGGGGAGCAGTATTACCGCGAATAATAAAAAACATAATTGTACCGGCCAGTACAATAGTTACCGAATTGGCCAGAATCATAGGTAAATCTTTTATTAATATACCATAGATCAGCCAGCCCAATATGCCAATGCTGAATAAAGAGAACATAAGCGGAGAAAGATCGTGGGTTGATTTTGTCCGCCATGTTTTTATTACCTGCGGCAGAAATGCTGTTGTAGTAAGTGCTGCCGAAAGCAATCCGATTGTCTGAATCCAGTTACCCATCATGGTTACATTTTAATTGTAAAGATAACCGTCATACATTATTAATTGGGTGCATTTCATATTAAATTCATAAAAGGACAATAAAAATCCAGGTCAGGAATAATGGGTACAGAAAAACTCTGAGTTTAACCAAAAAATAAGCCTTGGAATAAATATTCATGTACTATGTTGAACGCTCACGAACTCAATACTCAATAAAGTTAATTACCAGAGATAATCGCGTTGTTATTTATAGATGGCTGATATTATCTGACAGTTAAAATCCGTTTCGGTAACAAATAGGATATTGAATTGAAGATCAAAGAAAGAATGTATTAATTATCTCAAAGAGTTTGTTGCGGTCGATGGGTTTTGAAATATAGCCATCAAATCCCGCGGCTAAGGCCTTGCTTTCGTCTTCCAGCCTTGCATAGGCAGTTTGCGCTACAATAGGAATTTTCACACCCTTATCGCGCAGGATATAAAGAGCTTCATAGCCGCTTAATTCAGGCATTTTGATATCCATCAGTATCAGGTGAAAATCATGTTTATCGCACATTTCAACAGCTCTGAGTCCTGTTTGAGCCCATAGTACATCGACCTCTCTCTTCCTGAGCATAGCTTTCAACAACTCATAATTCGATTCTTCATCCTCAACAACTAATATTCTTTTTCTTTCAATATGATTATCCGTAACTTCCACAATTACCTATGATTATTCTTAATTTAGTATTAAAATAACTATCTGTAATCAGATTTAAGTTTATTAATTTCAGGATGAAAATACTTGCTATTCTTAAAGTAAATATACTATAAATTATATAAGCTCATTTATCAGACTATATAATTTATCTTTGGAAATAGGTTTTGCAATGTACCGGTTGCATCCGACTGAAAGACAACGCTGCTCATCATCATCCATAGCAAAAGCTGTTTGAGCAATAATGGGTGTAAGAACTCCCATATCGCGTAATTGCCGGGTTGCCTGAATACCATTCAGTATCGGTAATCTGATATCCATCAGGATAAGATCGAAATGCAGGTTGGAGCATATTTTAATGGCCTGGCTACCGTCTTTAGCACGAATGAGTTTTGCCTCGGTGGGTTCGAGCAGCACCTTAATGTACTCATAGTTTAATTCATCATCTTCAGCCACCAGAATTAGCTTGTCCTTCCAGTTATACTTCTGTGCTTCATCAATCCATTGGTTTTTATTTTCTACACCGGAATGTTCAAGACGGTAAGGAATCGTAAAAAAGAAAGTCGATCCCTTTTCCGGCTCACTTGTAAGCCAGATATTACCTCCCAGCAAATTCACCAGTCCTCGTGAAATAGGTAATCCAAGACCTGTTCCACCATATCTTCGTGTCTGGCCTTCATCGACCTGCCTGAATCGTTCGAAAATATGATCATGTTTATCTGCAGGTATTCCAATTCCGGTATCCTGAACAAAAAATTCGATCTTTTCTTCTTTTAAATTGTACCCGAATTTTATAAATCCTTCACTGGTATATTTAATGGCATTGTCCAATAAGTATGAGAATACCTGCCTGATTCGGTTCTCATCGGATATAATTCTGGCTTTTTCTCCTTCCAGAGTTTTTTCATCAAGAAGGGTTACGGAGACCAGATTTTTTCTTTTCAGTTGATTTTCATAAAAGACATGCAGTTCCTCCAACAGTTTGTTCATATCAACAGGTTCTTCAATAATTCGGATCTGATTAGCTTCCAGTTTAGCGAAATCAATTAAATCGTCGATAATACATATAAGCTGTTCACTGCTTTTCTTCATTATCGAAACATAGTTATTTCTTGTGGGCGCATCAATATCCTCGCGACTTAACAACTCTGCAAAACCAACAATACCATTCATCGGAGTGCGAATTTCGTGAGAAATATTTGCCAGAAATGTTGATTTAAGCATATCGCTTTCCTGCGCCTTTTCCTTGGCAATTCTGAGTGTCTCTTCAAAATCTTTCTGCTCAGTAATATCGGATGCAATTCCGATAAGCCGATATATTTTGCCTTCCTTATTTAGAACGGGAAAACTCCGCGATCCGATCCATCGTATCTCCCCGCCTGGTTTTATTATGCGATATTGCTCCACAAAGGGATTTCCCTGAACGAGGTTTTCAAGGTTTATCCATGGTTCAACATTTGATACATCATCAGGATGGATCCATTCTGTAAGTTTATATGGATTTTCGATAATTTCTTCTTTTCTTCTGCCCCAGATTTTTTCAAACTGGTTATTTATGTATAGAAATTCTTTATCATTCCGAAGCCAGAAAACATCATTGGTATTTTCCGCGAATTGCCGAAAAATTTCTTCCTCATTCGATAGTTGATCAAAAGTTTTAAGAAGTTCTTCATTATGTTTTTCAAGCTTGCTATTAAGCTGAGCCAGCTCTTTGTTAGCCAGAATTAAGGCATTTTCAGTTTTTTCGAGTCGTTTGTTTGTGGCAATCAGAGTTTTTTCGGTTTTTCTGATCTCAGTTACATCCTGAGCCAAACAAAACAACCTAACATCTTTTTTTTCCTTTTCAGTGGCTGTGACTCTGATCTGTATAACATGATAATATCCCTTTACATCTTTAATATTGAATTCAAAACAAGTAGGAGTATCTGATACTTTTCTGAAATCGTTTGAAGCGATTAATTTTTCAATTTTTTTCCGGTCATCGGGATATACCAAATTAACCAGATCAATGAGAGTCATACTCAAAATTTGTTCTTCAGAATATCCCAGTACAGATTTTATAGAAGAACTTATATAACTTAATTTACGGGTATCATGATTCAATATTAAGAATATACTTTTCGAATATTTTAAAAGTTCACCGAATGGCTTTACCGAATCAAAATTTGTCAGTGCTTTTTTCAGAAATAATATCGAAACATATTTTTTCAGTAGCGAGCATATAATGATATGGTCTGCATCGAGTATCAAATTTTTCACTGAAATCGGATCGAGAAAAGCAATGCCCCGCCCTTCTTTGGAAAATTCAGACAGAATATTTGGATGAGAATCATTAATAAAAGTCAGGATTCCTTCACTTTCAGTATTATGAAAAATTTGCTCCAGGGGCCTGCTCGATTCAATAATTTTTGTATCAGACTCAACGTGCATCAGAATGAATTCAGAATCAACTTTTTTTGATAAATCCCTCAGACTGGTTATATATTCCCTTGTTGAACTAATCATACTGAATCTCGCGGTAATACCTAAACATATAGTAAGTTACTAAAAAAACCGGCAATAATTAAAGACTGTCTGATTATTATCAGAAAATAATCGGTAAAGCTCCGGCTTCAATCCATTTCAACTTTAAAATAATACCGGTTCCATGATCAAACCGGAGATCAGCTCTTTTAAATTTTTACTATAAAATCCGATAAAGATGCCAGATTATAAAATCAGGGGGCTATATTAATAAATATCATTTTTTAGATATTACTTATATTTTTAATAGGGGTATAAATTATTTTTTGTACTTTTTTTAAATTTATACCCTATTTATTATAGGGGTTATTCTTTTTTTTGTACTTTTGCTGAATAAATCAATTAATAACTTAAAACTTTAGCTATGAAAAATTTCAGAAAAGTATTTTTCGGCTTATTAATGGCATTATTAGTTATGCCATTAATGGTTAAAGCCCAGGATGAAGCAGCTGATTCACATTTTTCAGCAGGTGTCGATTTGTATAGCAATTACATCTGGCGAGGATCCAAATTTGGTTTGGGTCCGTCAATACAGCCTTCAGTTACATTTACTGTCGGCAACCTGGAAATTGGTGCCTGGGGTGCATTTAACGGAATATCGTATTTAGCTTCCGATACAACAGGTTTTACCCCTGCCGACTACGCTGAAGCCGACCTGTATATTTCTTATAGTTTCCCTTTCGGGCTAAGTCTGGGTGTTACCGATTATTATTATCCCGGACTCGAGTATTTCGATTATTCCACTGAATCGGGTGCACATGCCTTCGAAATCAATGCCGGCTATAGTATTAAGGGATTATCTCTGGCAGCTAATTATATTGTGAACGAGGCTGGAGGAGCAGCATCGGCAGGAGGTGATAAGTATTTTGAACTGGGTTATGAATTTAAAAATGTCAGTCTGTTTGTAGGTGGCGGTGATGGCTGGCATACCTCCGATGGTGAATTTGCATTATGTAATGTGGGAATAGCTACCGGTAAAGTCATTAAAGTAACGGATAGTTTCAGCATTCCGGTTCATGGAGCCATAATTCTGAATCCGGATAAGGAACAATTCTATGTAGTTGTGGGTGTATCCTTCTAGGGATATTCCCTGCTGCCTTACAGCATAAAAAAATCAGTCAAGAAAGATATACAATATGAAAAAAGTTGAAGCAATCATCAGAAAAACCAAGTTTGAAGAAGTTCGGGATGAACTTCACAAAGTTGGGATCGACTTCCTGACATTTTGGGATGCCAGGGGTGTAGGTCAGGCCAGTGAGAAAAGAATTTACAGAGGTATAAAGTATGATACCAGCACGATAGAAAGGATGTACATCACTTTCTTCTGCAACGACGAATTTGTCGAACCGGCTGTGAAAACCATAATGAATACGGCAAAGACCGGAGATATTGGCGATGGGAGAATCTTTGTTCTCAATGTCGAGGATGCTTTTCGGATACGGACAGGCGAACGAGGTAGTAAGGCATTCGGAACACTGCCATAACAGTAAATAATTTATTGAAACAAGTCAAATTTTAAAATCATGAAAGAAATTGGTTTAGATGTATCGATCAATAACATGTGGTTATTGGTTACAGCATTCCTGGTAATGTTCATGCAACCCGGTTTTGCTATGGTCGAGGCAGGATTTACCCGTGCAAAAAACACTACGAATATTCTAATGAAGAATCTTATGGACTTTGCTATTGGTTCGCTTACATATTGGTTTATCGGATATTCTATTATGTATGGGAGTTCTCTTTTGGGAGGCCTGATAGGTAATCCTTTTGAAAAGATATTTTTCAACAGTTCCGGCTATGGAGGTTATGCCGATATGAGTGACCTTCTGTTCCAGACTGTTTTTGCAGCTACCGCTGCCACAATTGTATCGGGCGCTATGGCTGAACGTACAAAATTCAATGCGTATGTAATTTTTAGTATAGTCGTTACATTAATCATTTATCCTGTTTCCGGTCACTGGAAATGGGGTGGCGGCTGGCTTGATCAACTGGGATTCCAGGATTTTGCGGGATCCACGTTGGTTCACTCAGTCGGTGGCTGGATAGGCCTGACCGGTGCTGCAATATTAGGTCCAAGAATCGGAAAGTATGTAAATGGTAAAACCAAAGCTATACCCGGACACAATCTAGCCTATGGAGCCCTGGGCGTATTTATTCTTTGGTTCGGATGGTTCGGATTCAATCCCGGTTCAGAATTGGCTGCCACAGGAGCCAGCACAATTGCAATCGGACATATTGCCATTACTACAAACCTTGCCGCTGCTGCGGGTGCCGTATCGGCTATGATGGTTTCGTGGTCCAAATACAAGCGTCCCGGTTTCGGACTAACACTTAACGGTGCTCTGGCAGGGCTTGTTGCCATAACTGCAGGTTGTAATGCAGTATCGCCTGGCGGAGCCGTTGTAATCGGTGCTATTGCAGGAATAGTATTGGTATACAGCGTACTTTTCTTCGATAATATCGTTAAAATTGACGATCCTGTTGGTGCCATTTCGGTTCATGGAGTTTGCGGTGCCCTGGGTACCTTGCTTGTCGGTGTATTTTCGACCAGTGATGGTCTTTGGTACGGACATGGTTTCAGATTATTGGGGGTCCAGGCTATTGGTGTTTTGACTGTTGGAGCGTGGGCACTGGGTACAGGTTTTATTCTCTTCAAAATTCTCAAAG
>CAYUAV010000107.1:0-9224 GCA_964442665.1 uncultured Bacteroidales bacterium | reverse complement strand
CTGGGAGAAAATTATACCCTGACAAGCTGGTTGCAGAGTCCCTGTACTGCGGGTGGTGAAATAAGTTGTATAACCTGCCATACATCGAGTGGCCGCTACAAATTCAAAGGCCGGGATAATGATGCGTGCATTGCATGTCATACCGATAAAGCGGTTAATTTAACAATCCATACACATCATAATTCCGATAAAAATATTACCTGTATTACCTGTCATATGCCTAAGACCGAATTTGCCCGAATGACACGGAGCGATCATTCAATGCGGCCTCCCATGCCGGCTGCAACTTTGGAATTCGGATCACCCAATGCCTGTAATGAATGCCACACCGATAAAGATGCACACTGGGCCAATAACTATGTTAAAGAATGGTTTGGAAATTACCAGGATAAAACTCTTTCCTGTGCACGCTTAATCCGGCAGGGCCGTGATGCAGATTATAGAAATTCGGATCAGATGCTGGATTTGGTTAACAATCATGAAGCTGATATTATTTTTCGAAGCTCGATGATCAGGCTTTTGATGAACTATAGCGGAATAGAAAAAGAAGAAGTATTATTAAAAGCCATAAATGATGAATCACCATTGATCCGGGCATCGGCGGCGGAAGCACTGCAATCTGTAATAACAGATGCTTCCAAAAAAGCTTTGTTAGAAGCCGTAAATGATACCTTCAGGGTTGTGCGTATCAGTGCAGCATCAGCACTGACTTTTTTCCCTGCAAAAATGTTTTTGCCGGATGAAATACGAATTATTGAATTGAATTATAAAGAGTATGAAAACTTCCTGGTGACCCATCCCGATAACTGGAGTGCCTATTACAATCTGGGTAATTATTATTACAATCGCAGGCTATATCAGCAGGCCATATCAAGTTATAATAAAGCTTCTGAACTCAACGATGCAATAATTGCTCCCCTGATAAATGCAGGCTTAACCTATAGTATGCTTGACGATATCAAAAATGCCGAAATCAAACTTGCTAAAGCCATTCAAATTGAACCTGACAATCCTGTAGTGAATTTAAATTACGGATTGTTACTGGGTCAGCAACAACGATATGAAGAAGCACGTATTTATTTAAAACACGCTCTCTATTACGATTCAACACTGGCTGTGGCTGCTTACAACCTTGCTGTTATTTCCTCCATGTTCAGTCCCGATGATGCACTGTACTATGGGGAAAAAGCACTCCGGATTGAACCGGAAAATCCAAAATACGGCTATACATACGCATTTTACCTGAACCAATATGGACAAACACAGCATGCCATATCGGTTATAAAAGATGTATTGTCACAACATCCTGATTATTATGACGGATATCTTCTTCTGGGCGAAATATATGAATATGAAGGCAATACAAAAGCCGCAACCGATCTTTACGACAAAGCTGCAAGGATTAAAGGTATTTCCGGTCCGTACCGCAGCAATATTCAGAAGAAAGCTGCCCTGCTTAAGAAATCGATGAACTAGTTGCAACTGCAACACATAACTCAGTGTAGTCAAATCAGGAATCAAATTCTGTATGCGACGAAACGAACAGATTTTCAAACAAGGTTTGGCATGGATATTTGTTAAAATAATGCGATGGAGGCGATGAGTTATAAATTACAGGTAAAAAAGTTACACTAATAGTGACCATTACTGATATTAAAAAGCCCAGGTCATAACGTTATATTTTTACGAGTTTTACAGTGCCGATTTCACCTTCATATAAAAAAAGGTGTATACAAACGACCATGCAATTTGACTCAGTAATAAATAGATATAACTGATTTTTTTCCGACCATAATATTTTGTACAGAGAAAAACACCTACAGGAATGGATAATATTACCGGAGCTAAAATGACAATTCCCGGAAGACCGTACTTATTTTTCATGCCTAGCAGGCGCCGGTTTCGTTTGGTAAATACTTTTTTCTGCCTCTTTTTGACACGAAATTTTGTTGGCCAGAAAATGCCGACTATTTTAATCATACCTTTTAAAAACATTGTAAATACAATGATGCCAATAAGTCCCCCAATGTTTGTATATAGAATAGTCTCAAAAAAAGACATGTTAAACAGGTAGATGGCAACAGGAAAAGTGGCAGCAAATTTCCAGGTACTCGATACTATCACTGTTAATTCCTTTATCATATAATTATAATGAAATACATATCTGCAGGAATAAGCTATAAACAAGATACGGATAAACCTGATTATAAGCTATATTTATTAATAACTTAGACAAAAATATTCAGATCTCTCCTGAGACCTGCCAACGTAAAGGATGAATAAAAGTGAACTTTTCTGGACACCTCTCGATAATGCAGCGAAAATTTATCCTGCAATACGGTCCAAAGAAAATACAACAGTTGTAAGATTGACTGCTGTTCTGAAGGAAAGGGTAATGATCAAACATCTTTTCAAAGCCATTGCTCTTGCAGAAAAAAGGTTTCCGTATTTTAAAGTAACCCTGCGTAAAGGATTTTTCTGGTTTTACCTCGAACAAATCGATCTTCCTGTTATTCCACACGTTGATAAAGGCATACCCTGTCGGGCATTTAACAAGAATAACGATAACAGATTGCTCTTCAGGATTTTGATCTATAAAAATCAAATCAGTGCAGAATTCTCTCATATTCTGACTGATGGTTATGGAGCATCCCGGTTTTTGAATTCAATTCTCATATACTATTTCAGGGCGAAAGGAGTTATTCGGAATAATGAAATTGACAGTTTTTATACTATAAATCCTAAGAAAGAGGAGTATGAAGATGCCTATAACACGTACTTTAAAGAAAATATACCCACGGTAATCAGACAACCAAAAGCTTTTCACCTGCCATTTTCATTAAGTACCAAACCAAGATTCGATGTACTTGTGGCGATCATTTCGATTGCAGATCTTAAAAATAAGTCAGATAAGAAAGGAGTTGGAATCACCGACTACCTGATAGCAGTTTATCTATGGGTTCTTCAGGAAATAATCAACGATTTAAAATCTCAAAATATATCTTCAAAGAATAAAATCATACGAATACAGGTACCAGTAAACCTCCGAAATTTCTATCCTTCAAAAACAATGCGTAACTTTTCGTTATTTGTTTTGCCCGAAATTGACCTCAGGCTTGGAAATTATTCATTCGATGAAATTATTAAGATAGTCTATCATAAGATGCAACTGGAAACAGACGAAAAGCTTATTAACAAAATTATTTCACGCAATGTTGGTATTGAAAGAAAACTATTAGTGCGCGGTATCCCGCTTTTTATGAAAAGTCTTGTGCTTATTTTAAAGTACTATTCAGAGGGAACAAACCAATACAGCGGTGTACTTACAAACATGGGAAAAATAGACCTTCCGGATGCCATCAGCGACAAAATAGAACATTTTATATTAACCCCGCCACCGCCAAATAAAAAATTGAAAATAAATTGCGGTGTTATTGGTTTTCAGGATAAATTGGTACTTAGTTTTGGAAATATCACCAAATCTAAAGAACTTGAGAGAAGATTTGTACGGCTCCTGACCCATGATGGCATTAAAGTAAAAATTACAACATACTGAACTAATCATGAAGTATTGCTCATACTGTAGTGTAGAATTGGATGATACTATGGATATCTGTCCTTTGTGTTTTACAAATGCATCGGATGAATTAACGGATGTCAGGGAACAGGAGCGGGAATCTGTGCGTGCATCAAGGGAGTTCCCTGATCCTGATAGTAAAAATCTCACACCCCTGGAAAAGCGAAAGTTGTTCTGGGAATTATCTGTGCTAATCCTGGTATCAGGGATTGTTGTTACTTTGCTGATTGACTTGCTTACCAGTAAAGGAATAACCTGGTCGAAATATACGATAACAATTTGTGTGGCATTCTTTATTGATGTCAGTCTTTTGTCATTTTGGCGAAATCGCCGGCTCATTTTCCTGGGAGGGACTTTTCTTACCCAATCACTACTTCTTGTGCTATTCGATACCTATACATTCAATATAGGATGGGGCATAAAACTGGGAATTCCCATTCTGGCCATATTTTATCTGGCAATCATCGCGTTTATGGTGATAATTCGTATCACAAAAAAGCATGGACTGAATATTATAGGATACTTTTTCATAATCTCAGGTACCTTCACCGTTGGGATTGAATGTATTATAGACAAATACTTTTTCGGTTATATCGTACTTGGCTGGAGTTTATTTGTCGTTGTATCCATTGTTCCTATTGCCCTGATTCTATTTTTTGTTCATTTCAGGCTTAAGAAAGGGAGAGAATTACGGCGTCTTTTTCATATTTGATAGATTTAGGAGGGAATAAGGATCATTTATAAATAATGGCATTGTGAGGTTAAAAACTTAAAACCAGACAAATAGTTCGGACCATAAATCCCTGTTCATGACATAATACAGTAAGAAACTTGCTATCCAACCGTGTGCAAGTCCCAGGGCCCAAAGATTTCTCCATTTCATATAAACGATGACAAACAGGGCTTCCATGCAAAAAACGAAAATCATCAGAAAAATGCTGGGGTAATGTACCAGACTGAAAATAGCTGACGTAAGCAATACGACGGATAACCTTTTTAATTTAAATACGGTATTATTCATAAGGTTTCCGGCAATCAACCCCAGTATTAAATACTGTTGAAAAACTCCCCATATCGGATATAGGCAAAGAACGGGCAGTATATGCCAGCTGAGCATAATCGTATCATTGTATATGCCATATATCAGGGTAATGATAATGCTTATGATTATAACAGGCAGAAGAACTACAAATGATTGCCGGAAATGTTCTCTTTTAAAACCCCAGTATTTAAGAATAGATTTATTGGAAGTGTACCTGTAAAAGATATACGATAACCAGAGTAAACAAATACCTGCAATATAGAAAGCTCTCATTTGTAACCTGTCCATAAAAATAAACTTAAGTATACCGCTGGCCAGTATGGCGAGCAGTTCAACAGGTAAGTACTTATTCGCTTTCAATAGCTTTTGTATTTATGTGCACGATTCCTCTTTTATCAAAGATAGGATTAAATATCCGGTAATAAAGACAATTGAATAATAACCTGTTCCGGTATTTCCCGGGAAATTTATTGTGCTTCGGTAATACAAATTAAAATAAAGCGTATTCCGGCAAAAGAAGGAAGGCGGATGGCTTCTGTTTTAAGACACTAACTGCTTTCTATAAAAAATAATTACTCAAACTATTTGCTAATATTTACTGAAGATTAAATATACTTTTCTATTTTCATACACTAAAAACTTTCAAAATAAGGAATCATTATGAGTAACAGCTATTCAATCAGTCCAGCCGGAGAAAAGTTCCCGTTACCAAAACCTGAAGAGTATAAAGCAGAGTTTGAAAATCTGAAAAAACGTGTTGACGAAGAACGCGCAAAGAATCGTGAAATCGTTATAGTCATGGGCGTAGGTTTTGTCGGCGCCGTTATGGCCGCAATTGTTGCCGATACTATCGACGAAAAGGGTCAGCCTTCAAAGTTTGTTATTGGCATGCAACGTCCGAGTGAGCGGAGTTACTGGAAAATTCCTTTGCTTAATCGTGGTGTTTCACCGGTTAAGGCCGAAGACCCTGAGGTTGATCCTATGATTGCCCGTTGTGTTAAGGAGAAAAAAACCCTGATGGCAACATTTACTTATGATGTGCTGAAGATGGCCGATGTGGTCGTTGTGGATGTTCAGTGTGATTACCTCAAAGCCGATCTGGGAAATGTTCGTACAGGTCGCACCGACATGGCCGCCCTTGAGGCTTCTATTGGTGTCATTGCGGAGCATATACCTCCCCAGACGCTCGTTCTCATCGAAACTACCGTGGCACCGGGAACTACGGAACAGGTTGCCTACCCGATCATGAAAAAAGTATTTCAAAAACGGGGAATCGATTCTGATCCGTTACTTGCACATAGTTATGAGCGGGTCATGCCCGGCCGTGATTATGTCGCCAGCATTCGCGATTTCTGGCGCGTTTGCAGTGGAATTAATGAAGAAGCAAAGAAGAGGGTCGTAAAATTTCTGAATGAAGTACTCAATACCGATAAATTTCCGTTAACAGTCATGGACAGGCCTATCGAATCGGAAACAGCCAAGATAGTTGAGAACAGTTATCGGGCTACCATTCTTGCTTTCCTGGACGAATGGAGCCTGTATGCCGAACGTAATGGTGTGGACCTGATCAAAGTAATAAAAGCCATTAAAGTGCGACCGACGCACAGCAATATTATATTTCCTGGTCCCGGCATTGGCGGATATTGCCTGCCAAAGGACGGGGGACTGGGTGTTTGGGCTTATAAACATATTCTGGGATTTGAGGATGATATTTTTAAGATCACGCCCATGGCCATTGATATAAACGATACCCGTGGTCTGCATGTGGGACAGCTTACACGCGATGCACTGCGTAATATGGGCAAGCCCATTGCAGCTTCAGACGTTTTGGTGCTCGGTGCTGCCTATCGCGAGGATGTAGGAGATACACGTTACAGCGGCTCAGAAATTGTGATCCGGAAACTGACCGAAATGGGCGCCGAGATCAGGGTACACGATCCTTATGTGGAACACTGGTGGGAGTTCGAACAACAAGATACTTATCCCGGCGTGGGACAGAGCAAAGCCCGGTTCTTCCGCAACCAGGAAAAACTAAAAGATATTCGTATTGAACAGGATCTGAATAAAGCCCTGGAAGGAGCCGAAGCCGTTATCTTTGCCGTGCGCCACGAAGCTTATCTTGATCTCGATCCCGGTCAGGTGGTGAAAACTATTGGTCAGCCTGCCGCTATTATTGACTGCTTTGGAATCCTTACAGATGAGAAAATACGGCGCTACTTCCAACTGGGCTGTGAAGTAAAAGGATTAGGACGCGGGCATATCCAGCGAATTAAAGAAGAAACAAGGAGAGGGTAGGACACTTTTTACTCTTTAGTTGTATTGAATTTCCAGACTGAGGAACAGGTCAAAAAACAAGAATCTCAGTATCGGTTTTATATTAACAGATTTCCAGTAACATACTTTCTTTGCATATAAGTTCCTATTCCAGTAGGATCACTTTCTGCCTGTATATCTGTCCTGAATAGGTGTAAATAAACAGATTGTAAAAACCATTTGAATTGCCCGAAAAATTTACCTGATAATTTCCTTTTCCTGAAAATATCAAAACACCCATAGAATTATATAATTCAATTTTTGAAATAAGTTTTTCATTGGTCAGGTAAATGATACCTGAAGATGGATTTGGATAGACGCTCACCGGGCACTTTGTCAAATGTTCCAAACCAACCGGGATTTGCATGGATCCCCTTTCAACTCCATCAATGACCGATCCCAGAAGCTTCAGCTCTCTCCCATAGGGTTCACTAAAATAAGTAAGTCCTTCTGTGGTCGATACTCTGTATTTTGTCTCCAGATCATCAAGCAAACAGATAATATTGCATCCTTCTTCACTCTGCATGAAAAAACATGCGTTCGAACTGAATTCTTTTATAACAGACGTATCCAAATCAGTAAATGTAAGACGCGCATTATCGATAAAAAAAATCTCGGCATATGGGTCTTCATTCACGTTTGTATACCATTGATATGGAGTCAGGAGCAGGTATTCATATTCATCTTTTAAATAAGTATACGATGTGTCCCTGGTGTCAATAAGTATGGCATAACTGTTGAATATCTTACGATAAACCTGATACGTAATAGAATCGTAAGTTATATTGGTTGTAATCAAAGAATCCCGGTAATAGTTGACTGTTAAATCCGTCATATCATAAAAAGTATTCTTCCACAGTAGCAGATCACCTTCTGCAAGATGGAAATAGTCGTTAAATCCCGGAAGCTGAAATCCCCGGGAATCTATATCCGTTTTAATACCAATAAGATTATGGTAAGAAAATACATCTGATTTTGCAGGTATTTCAAGGAAAAAATCGGTGAAAGGAATGAATTTTACCAAACCATGCGTTTTGGAAAGTATAAAATCTATATTTCCGTCAGCACTCTGCAATGTGAAAATTTTAACGGAATCTGTTTTACCGAGAATATCTGCTATTCCTTCACTCACACAGGTTCCGGTTCGGCTAAGGTGCGATGAAAGATCCCATGAATCACCGGGCTTTGAATTGTGCTTAAATACAAAATCGAATTGGGGACCATACGTATTAAAATAGTAAATTACTGAATCACTGGTATATATAAGGGAATCGATAGTAAATTCATCGTCATTTCTATACAATAGTGTTTTTCTGTTTTGCCAGTAACAGGATTCTGATGGTCCCAGATAGTTTAAAAATAAATGCCCTATGGATCCCCCATTATCAATCACAGAATCGCACTCAAATGAGCGAATTCCGTGATTCGTATTTTCGACCTGATAATGATTCAGTTGGTGTAATGGGAATAACTGCCAGTTTTGGGCCAGGATGGTATTGCTTAATGTCCAGGCAAGCAGGATAAAAATTGAACGTAACATAACCCGGAAATTTATAATGAATAACTATAAAATTATAAAATTGCTCCCAGATTAACAATAGCTGCAGATTTCGCTAAACAAGATAAACGAAATAAAATTGATTTACCTGGAATATGTACCTAATACCATTTCATATTTAAGGTGTAATAGGAAAGAACTTAAAAGCCAGTTTAAAAAATTGGAAAACAATACTCTGAAACAGGAAGAAAGTTCTATATAACTGAAAAACCTGATAATTATTAATTACTCGGGTGTTTCGGTCAACAATGGATAGATTTTTCTGTTAGAATAGTATAAACAAATCTTGATGTCATGAAAAAATTAACTGTTCTGATCATCCTGTGTATGATCTTTTCTTTTGGCTGCAGACAGGCACAAAAAATGTCCGAAATTCCTGATGCTGCTAAAAAGGCCTTTTCAGCTAAATTTCCTGAGACTCAAAATGTAACATGGAGTATAGAAAAACCAGGTGAATTCGAGGCTGATTTTGTTGCGGAAGGAAACGCATCTTCTGCATTGTTTGATGAAAAGGGCAATTTTATTCTTTCAGAAGTTGTAATAAAGAATAGTGAATTACCACAGAGTGTAAAAACGACCCTGGCAAACGATTTGGCAGGTTATACACTTTATGATATAGAAAAAGTGACAGATGCCGAAGGAATTATTACTTTTGAAATGAAAGGAAAAAATAAAAACGAATCTCTGGAATTTACTTTTAGTTCCGATGGAAAACTCCTTAGGAAAGAGCCTCT
>CAYUAV010000106.1:539-9227 GCA_964442665.1 uncultured Bacteroidales bacterium | reverse complement strand
CTTCGGCTTTTATCCGATCAAGAAGAAGATTGATCGCTTTTCTGCCAACCTCATATCCCTGTTGCTCCACGGTTGAAAGAGGGGGGTCGGTCATTGAAGAATAAATGCTGTTGCTAAAACCTACAATTGCTATATCATCGGGTATTTTATAACCGGAACGTTTAATAATCGACATGGCTGTCATGGCAGTAAGATCGTTTACGGCAAAAATTCCGTCGACTTTCTTTTGTAAAGACAATATGTAGGGAATGCATTTCTGGGCATGTTTATCGGTGTCACACCGAAGTATGATCTCTTCATCGATTTCAATATTATTATCCTTCAGTGCTTGAATATATCCGTTTTTGCGATTACGTCCGATCATCAGATCCTGACTGGTAGCCAGATGTGCAATGCGTTTGCAGCCTACTTTAATTAAATGACTGACAGCCTTATAAGCTCCTGTATAGTCGTCGACTATTACTCTGTCGCTATTGGGCAAATTTAGTACGCGGTCGTAAAAAACCACTGGAATTCGGCTTTTTTGCAGTTCCAGAAAATGATCATAGTTCGTAGTAGTTTTTGAAACAGAAACCAGGATACCATCCACCCGTTTCGACATGAGCGTATGAAGAATATTTTTCTCCTTTTCATAATCTTCGTTCGACTGACAAATGATGACCGTATAACCTGACTCGTAAGCAATTTCCTCTATACCACTGATAACAGAGCTGAAAAAATAATGAACTATTTCCGGAATTATTACTCCAATGGTAAGGCTCGACCGGTTACGCAGGCTTAAAGCTATAGCATTTGGTTCGTAGTTTAATTTCCTGGCAAGTTCTTTCACTGCCTTGCGTGTCTTCTGACTAATATCGGGATGGTCCTTTAACGCCCTTGATACGGTTGAAGGAGAAATACCAAGCTCCCTGGCAATATCTTTTATGGTAGCCTGTGAACTTTTCATTTTACATCTGCAAATTGTATAGGACTATTTTCCTACTAAGATAACACTAATATCATGTTCTGTGCAAACAAGTTAACAGGAATGCAAACGTTTGCGGTAACGTTTGTGATGAATTATCGTCATTTATCCCGAATAAAGCTTTGATTGTCAGTACTTCCTAAATAATTTTAAACAATTCTGATCTTTCGTTACGAGTTGAAAGCCTATAATTAAATACTATTCGAATTATGAAAACAATCTCCGTAATACATATAGCAGCCTTCCTCCTTACTCTTTTTTTATCGGTTGCCTCCTATTCACAAATAATCGTGTCCAATCCCGTTTATCCGACCGTTGCCGATGAAGTAGACATTACATTTCATGTAAATCGTTGTAATTGCGATTTGGAAGGTTACACGGGCGATATTTATGCACATACTGGATTAATCACCAGCGAAAGTGCCGATTTGAACGATTGGAAATATGTTATTGCCGACTGGAATGTCAATCTCGAAAAAGCCCGTCTTGAAAAACTTGACGATACCACTTATGTTCTCCATATAACCCCGACTGTTACTGATTACTATGAAATCACACCGGAAGTTGAGGTGGAGTTCCTTGCCTTTGTGTTCCGTAATCCTGATGGTTCAAGACAAACCCGGCCCAATATTTACTATGATGTGTATGAACAAGGCCTGTCAGTTCAAATTAGCGAGCCGGAAGGAAATGTGGTTGTTAAACAGGGCGATACGATTGCCATTTCGGCCACTGCAATAGCCCTCGGCACAACAACACCCGACAGTCTGACTCTTTATATCGATGACAATATCGGATACATATCTCATGCCGACACTCTTTACTATGAAATGGTAGTAACCGATACCGATAAACACTGGATTAAAGTTGAGGCCAGGAACGATGAATTTGCAACTCGGGATTCCTTATTCTATTTTGTTTGCGATGATGTACCTACGGCTGATTTACCGGCAGGCGTTTTTGATGGAATCAACTATATCGATACGGCAACGGTTACGCTGGTCCTCTATGCACCTTACAAGGATAATGTACTGGTTATAGGTGATTTTAATAACTGGGATCTCAGCAATGAATACCTTATGAACCGTACACCCGATAATGCACGTTACTGGCTTACCATATTCGGTCTTACAAAAGGTGAGGAATATGCTTTTCAATATCTTGTTGACGGAAATTTACGAATAGCCGATCCCTATACCGATAAGATTCTTGATCCGGTGAACGATTTCTATATTCCGGAAACTACCTATCCTGATCTAAAACCTTATCCTGTTGGTCAAACCGATGGTATAGTTTCGGTACTTCAAACCGGGCAACAAGCATACAATTGGGATGTTACTAATTTCGTGCCCGCTCAGCCTACAGATCTGGTGATATATGAATTACTCGTTCGTGATTTCGTTGGGACGCATAATTTCCAGACTGTTTTGGATTCGCTCGATTATCTGGAAAATATGGGCATTAATGCTATTGAACTGATGCCGGTAAGTGAGTTCGAAGGCAATGACAGCTGGGGATACAATCCTTCGTTCTATTTTGCAGTAGATAAATACTATGGAACTAAAAACGATTATAAAGAATTCATCGATGAATGCCACGCAAGAGGCATTGCAGTGATTATGGATATTGTTTTAAACCATAGTTACGGGCAGTCTCCGCTGGTTCAGCTTTATTTTAACGCTGAAACCGGAAAACCTACTGCCGAAAATCCCTGGTATAATGAAGACTGTCCCCATCAGCCCTGGTGCTGGGGATATGATTTTAACCACGAAAGTGAAGCCACAAAGACCTTTGTAAATCGTGTAAATCGTTACTGGTTAGAAGAATACAATATCGACGGATTCCGTTTTGACTTCACCAAAGGATTTACGAATACAGTGGGTGATGGCTGGAATTACGATGCTTCGCGGATCGCTATCCTTGAATCCATGTACGACAGTATCAAATCAGTAAAGCAGGACGCCCTGGTCATCTTTGAACATCTCACTGATAATACGGAAGAGACCGAGCTGGCTAATTATGGAATCCTGCTCTGGGGGAAAATGACCGATCCTTATAACGAAGCTACAATGGGTTACCATGACGCCGGAAAATCAAATTTATCAGGAATATCCTATCAATACCGTGGATGGGACGATCCGCACCTGGTCGGATATATGGAAAGCCATGACGAACAGCGGCTGATGTATAAAAATGAAACCTGGGGAAATTCACTCGGAGATTATGATGTGAAGGATTTGAATACCGGTTTAAGCCGCATGGAAACTGCAGCTGCATTTTTCTTTACTGTACCGGGGCCGAAAATGGTCTGGCAGTTTGGTGAACTGGGATATGATATTGATATTGATTACCCCTGCAGGGTTTGTGATAAACCCATTTTATGGGAATATTATGATAACAGCCGCAGGTTCAGACTCTATAAAGTATTTTCAGCTTTAATTAAATTGCGTATTGAAGAACAGCTTTTCGAAACTACCGATTTCAATTTATCCGTTGCCGGTGCCAGGAAACGCATCAATTTGAATTCAACCGCGATGAATGCTGTTATATTAGGTAATTTCGACCTGGTAACCGGTTCCATCGAAGGAAACTTTCAACATACCGGAACCTGGTATGAATATTTTACCGGTTCCACCCTGGAAGTAACTGCTACTGATCAGGCAGTCGATCTGCAACCGGGAGAATACAGAATGTACACTGATGAACAACTCGAACTTCCGGATATTCCACCACTGGCGACAGACGAATTTTATTATCAGGCTGAACAGGGAATGCTTTTCCCGAACCCAACCGATGGTATTATTTATTACGAACCCGTATCATCAGGACTTTTAGGTTTCACACTTTATGATATTGCCGGACAACCTGTCTACAGTAAAAATATTCTGGCCGGATCCGGCCAAACAATAAGTTATGATCTGAAAGATGCAAATCAGGAACTCAAAAAAGGCATCTATTTTTTTACGATCACTACTGATAAAAAAATCAGTCAAGGCAAACTCATAGTGGAATAATAGCTTAGTTTATCTATTCATTAAAAATGGGTTTAAAGCCGTTTGTTGATCAAACGGCTTTTAATTTCCGTGAAGTTGTAAAACTTTGCAGCCTGACGGCACTATCAAAAAAAACCGGGAACAAATGAAAAGAATACTTATTGCCGGCGGTTCGGGTTTTATTGGTAAATACCTGACATCGAAATTTAAGGAAGAGGGATACCGGGTAAGTATTCTTACGCGCAAAGGAAATAATAATTCAGCAAAAACCTATTTTCGTTGGGATCCCGGCAAAGGGATTATTAATGAAGAATCACTTAAAGATCAGGACATAATTATTAATCTGACCGGTGCAGGTATTGCCGACAGGCTATGGACCGGGAACCGGAAAAAAGTTATCCGGGACAGCAGGATTAAAAGCACCCAACTGTTGGTTAAAACCCTGAAAAAATATTCAATAATACCCGAATTATTTATTAATGTTTCAGCAATCGGGTATTACGGTGATCGACCCGATAAGATACTGACTGAAAAATCTCCGGCAGGAAGCGGATTTCTAAGTCAGGTGTGCCAGGAATGGGAGAATGCTTTAAAACCTCTTTCGGAGCTTGCTATACCGTATACGATAATCCGCTTAGGAATATTGCTGGGAAAGGAAGGAGGTAGCCTTCCCAAATTACTTTTACCGCTGCGATTCAGGATTAATCTGATTTATGGCAGAGGGAAACAAAATATCTCTTGGATACATATGGCAGACATATTCCAAATCATGTTCCAACTGGCAGAAAAAAAACTCATGCCCCGAGTATATAATGGTGTTGCCCCCGAAGCACTTAGTCAGTCTGAATTTAACCGAACCATTATAAAAATTCTGCATTGGCATGTTTTAACTGTTCGGATTCCGTCCCGACTACTGTTCTTTCTGGCCGGAGAACTCGCCACTGTCATCCTTGATCATCAGCACGTGAAGCCCGCTGCATTACTCGATCAGCAGTTTCAATTTCGTTTTCCACGGCTTAAAGAGGCCCTGACCGATCTGTTAAATAAATAAATATTGTTTCTCGTGGGTATCAGGCAGTGAATGCTCTTGCAGATAAAGCACCGACATAATAACTGCCAACCGATGATTCATTGATTATTTTAATTTTCAAATGCCTATGCAATTTTTTATAATTATTACTCTGTTTTTCTTTTTTTGCTGATGCGAAATTTTATACTTTTCTATAGTAAAAAACTACAACTATGCGATGCGATTGGGCAAGGTACAATCAGTTAATGCAAAAATACCACGATGAAGAATGGGGAGTACCGGTCCACAACGACCAGCTACTATTCGAACATCTTATTCTCGATGTGTTTCAGGCCGGCTTGAGCTGGCAGACTATTTTAAACAAACGTGAGCAATTCAGGGAAGCTTTCGATGAGTTTTCGATTGAAAAAATTGCAGCCTATAACAATAAAAAAATCGATGAGTTAACTAAAAATCCGGGAATCATACGCAACTATCAGAAAATTGAGGCTGCCGTTGCAAATGCAAAATGTGTTCTGGAAATACAGCAGGAATTCGGAAGTTTTGCTACCTATATCTGGCAATTCACCGGGGGGACTACTATTCATAACCATTTTGAAAAGCTTACCGATTTACCGGCAAATTCGTCACAGTCGGATGCCATGAGCCGTGACCTGAGGAAAAGAGGATTCAAATTTACCGGATCCACGATCTGTTATGCTTTCATGCAGGCTGTGGGTATGTTTAATGATCACCTGACCAGCTGTTTTCGTTATGAGCTTATATTAAATCTGAGTAATTAAATTATAAAAAACCAGTCAATTATATCTCCGGTAATTTATAATAAGCGGCGGACATATCTGATCCTTTCAGAAAATGTAATTATGGACCAACCGTTTGGAAGTAATGACGTTTATTCGTTTTCTGATCAGGCCGGATTACGGATTTTTTTGTGACTGTTTTAATATCCTATGTCATACGATGGAGCAAAATAAATATTTAATTGTTCAGTTTCTTCGGAAATACCGATTCTTCTTTCTCATCGTATTGCTGGCAGTAACTTCAGTATTTTTTATAAGCCTGCGCGATCTGAAAACAGATAATTCGTTACATGTATGGTTCCCGAAAAACGATTCTTCGTATATCCGTTATGAGGAATTCCTTCACGAATTTGGCACTGATGAGGTTGTTATAACCCTCGTGACCGATAGTGTACCATTTACCAGTATATTACGACTGCAAAAAACTGATACCCTCATTCAGGAAATCGAAAACCTGGAAGGTGTCAGCCGGTCACTTGGTCTTACCCATATTCCCGTATCTATTGACGAAAATCAGGTGTATACCATTCATGACGTGCTTTTCGATTCTGCACGGATGATCCCCGTTCAGAAGAAGATTGAAAACTGGCATGAAAACCGGCTGCTTAACCGGTTCACCGGAAAGGATGCCTATGCCCTGGTATTTTATACATGGATGGATACCCTTGCCAGCCTGGAAACAAGACGCGGCAATATTATTCATTCCATCGATTCTTTGGCTAAAGCAAGTCTGATCAGTAAAAAAGGCAAAGTTTATCAGGGAGGAGTAGGCGTTATTTACCAAGCTTTAAATGACGAGACCCTGAAGGAAGGCCCTTTCATGTTTGTTGCATCGTATGGTCTGATACTGATCAGCATATTCTTCTTTACCCGAAGGTTTTTCTGGGTCATGCTGTCTTTCCTGGTAGTTACCCTTTCAAATATTACCGTATTCGGAATAATGGCCCTTGCACATCAGCCGGTGAATATGGTTAGCGTTGCTATCCCTCCCCTTGTTATGGTGACCGGGATAGCCAATATTATTCATGTTGCGCGGCATAGCTCAGTATCAAAGCCAGAAATACCGGTTAAAAATAATATTGTCCTTTCAGCTTTACTGATACTTTCATTTCCGCTTTTCTTTAATGCATTGACCACATCAGGGGGATTTTTATCACTTGTTACAGCCGGTATGAAAATTACCCGGTTGTATGGTGTTTTTTCAGCCATAGGAGTAATGGCATCATTGATCTACAGCTATCTCCTCATTGCCATGCTGACCCCAACCTCCATAAAAACTGCGTCGTTGAACCGGGTAAATATAATTATCCGGAAAATATTCAAATCGCTTTTTCTTTTTTCCATTACCAACAAAAAGTCTGTGATTGTTTCGGCTATTGTATTAACCATTGTTTTCCTGTATGGGATATCCCGGTTGACGATCGATACCGAAAGCTTCGAATTTCTGAGCAATGATAATCCGCTGAGAGTTCAGAGTAAAATAATTGAAGATCAGACCGGCTATTATATGCCTTTCGATTTTGTGATATCGTATGAGAACCGAAACTGGAAGCAACGCGATTTTTTATTGAAACTGAATCGTTTACAGGATTCGATTGAAAAAGACCCACGGTTTGGAACTACCTATAGCATTGCGGATATCATTCTCGATGCCTATTCCCTGACCTATGGAACTCCAAATCCCGGCCGTAATACCCTCAACAGATTATCGCAGCGACAAATTCTGATGCTGGCATCCGGGTTCCGGCAACATAAAGCATCGGGCCAGCTGGTTTCCGGAAAAGGAAAAAAATTACGGCTTACCGTTACCGGCCCCATAGTGAGTGCCAAAACTATGATGAAACTGGCTGAAGAAATAGAAATGAAAGCACGGAAAGTATTTGGTGATAGGGTAATCATTAAACCTTCAGGATACCTTCCGATGTACTCAAGGCTGATCGACAGGCTGCTGCACGATCAGGTTGTCAGTATACTTACAGCCTTCGGAATCATCATTTTACTGACCGGTTTGTTTTTACGATCGTGGCGACTATTACTTATTGCGCTTCCATCAAATATACTTCCTGTAATCATGATACTGGGTATAATGGGTTTTGCAGGGATCAATATCGATACTGCCACCATTACCATATCAGCAGCCATTATCGGGATCATCGTAGACGATACCTTTCATATCCTGTACGCCCTGAAAAAAAATATTCCGTCGCACGATACGCTGCAGCAAATGGTCGACCGGCTTACAGCTCATACCGGCGAAGCTGTTATATACACCAGCATTATTCTGTGGGCAGGCTTTACAATTATCGGGTTCAGTGCGGTAAAATCCATTTCGATCACCGGCTGGTTAATTGCTCTGGCAATTTTACTGGCCCTCGTAACTGACCTCATCCTGCTCCCTGCGCTGGCGTATCATGCTATGTTCAAAAAAAGTTTGAAAAGTATCTAATAAATTCAACCTGAATTACTTGACACGTAATTAAAAATTCCATAATTTGTACGGTAAACTAATGAGGAAGATTTCCTCATGGAAAACAACCTTCTGAACCGGGTCTATGAATTTGTAAATCATATCATTCATCCGAATGATGCCTGGTACTCATCACCCCTGACGAATAATCCTGTTTCTGATAAAGTTTGCCCTGTCACCCGCCTTGATATTTCCATGCAGCCAAACAACAGCAAATTCCTGAGTTACACCGGGGTAAAATGGTACTTTGAGCATGACAGGAAAACCTATGAAAAGAAACTTGCAACCCGGCTGACCGAAAGCTGCAGAAAAAAAGATATTTACATACAGTTCCGGGAAATTGCCCACAGTATAAGAAATGCCGACAGTAATCCACGCAATAATACCCGGAGGGCCATCCAAAAACTCCTGGATGAGGAAAGTTTATTTAATAACCT
>CAYUAV010000106.1:0-529 GCA_964442665.1 uncultured Bacteroidales bacterium | reverse complement strand
GGAAGAAGCAGGAATAAAAAGTTAAGTTTAACAGGAACTATAGAAAAACAAATTTGCAATTGAGTTTTGGATTTGGCTAAATTTTGGAACATGTCCACGTTAATATATATGGCCTTACAATAGTTAATAATTTTAAGATGGAATTTTCAAATAAGGCAAGATAGAAAAGAAATGTTTATCGTAATTATCACAAAAAGATTTTAACTGTCTGAGCGGCAGTATAACTCCTCTTAATGTCTAAAAAATCAATTAATAATAACCTGATTGCAATAATATATTACTATTTAATGCCCCCTTATACGAGCTTTTAACAATAACTTAATGAAGATTTATATAATATTTGAATGTGAGGCCAGGAACCATAAATATTATTGACGAGCCAACATAAAAAAGTCAGAAATGAAAGAACAGTTTAATTTTTAGAAAGGATAATATAAATTATAAGTGATATACAATCAGTTATTTAACCTTAAACTCAACCATATTCGGTATTAAGTTGCCATTATCCACTCAAACGATAATAGAAACC
>CAYUAV010000105.1:6216-9335 GCA_964442665.1 uncultured Bacteroidales bacterium | reverse complement strand
CCCGTGTAATAAAGGCAAAAGTTCCGCTGGCTGAATAGTTTGGTTATGTTACTGTACTTCGGACAATTACATCAGGAAGGGCTACTTCAACAATGGAATTTTCACATTACGAGGAAGTTCCGGAAAATTTAGCATCAGAATTAATTGAAAAAATAAAAGGATCAAAAGCTGTTGTATAATTTATTTATGGGATCAGAATGAGCCAGAAAATCAGAATTAAGCTTAAATCATACGATCATAACTTGGTCGACAAATCGGCAGAAAAGATCGTAAAAACTGTAAAATCGACAGGAGCTGTAGTAAGCGGTCCAATTCCTCTGCCAACTCATAAGAGGGTTTTTACCGTGTTGCGATCACCTTTCGTAAACAAAAAATCGAGAGAACAGTTTCAACTTTCCTCATTCAAGCGTTTGCTGGATATTTACAGTTCCACACCAAAAACTATTGATGCTTTAATGAAGCTTGAGTTGCCTAGTGGGGTTGAAGTTGAAATAAAAGTATAATTGCTTAAAACAATAAGGCGATGCCAGGATTAATTGGAAAAAAATTAGGAATGACGTCTATCTTCGATGAAGATGGAAACAATATACCATGCACGGTGCTTGAAGTAGGTCCCTGCGTTATTACACAAATAAAAAAAATTGAAACAGACGGTTATAACGCTGTGCAACTGGCTTTTGATGAAAAAAAGGAAAAACACAGTACAAAAGCCATGATAGGCCACTTCAAAAAGGCGTTGACCACACCCAAGAAAAAAGTTATTGAATTGAAAGGATTTGTACGCGATTGGAAACCAGGAGATACTATCACAGTCGATTATTTTAAAGATGATATATGGGTTGATGTAAAAGCAAAGTCAAAGGGTAAAGGTTTTCAGGGTGTTGTACGGCGTCATGGTTTTCAGGGTGTTAACAATGCAACACATGGGCAACATAACAGGGACAGGGCGCCCGGATCGATTGGAGCATCATCACATCCTTCCAGGGTATTTAAAGGAATTCGCATGGCAGGCCGAATGGGTGGAAATACTGTTAAGACACTCAATTTACGGGTTATCAAGATTATATCTGAACAGAATATTATGATGCTTAAGGGATCAATTCCGGGATCAACTGGTTCTTACGTAATTATCGAGAAATAATGGAAATAATTGTATTAAATATTGAAGGCCGGGAAACCTCAAAAAAGGTAACACTGAAAGACTCGATTTTTGGTGTTGAACCAAACGACCATGCTATTTACCTCGATGTAAAGCAGTATATGGCTAATGGAAGGCAGGGCACACATAAAACCAAAGAAAGAGGAGAAATTACCGGCAGTACAAGAAAGATTAAAAGACAGAAAGGTACAGGTACTGCCCGTGCAGGAAGTATTAAATCGCCATTGCTGCGTGGTGGAGGTAGAATTTTCGGACCCCGTCCCCGGGATTATGGCTTTAAATTGAACAAAAAGCTTAAACAACTGGCCAGATATTCAGCTCTTACTTATAAAGCAAAGGATAATGCGATTCTTGTAGTGGAAGATTTTAAATTGGAAGCTCCGAAAACAAAAGAATATAAGGGCATACTCAACAACCTGAATATTAGCGACCAAAAATCGCTTATGGTACTCAACGAACTTAATAAAAATATACATTTGTCATCGCGGAATTTGCAGGGTGTTAAAGTTTTAACGCTCTCGGAGTTAAATACATACGAAATAATGAATGCATCTAATATTGTATTTGTTGAGAGTTCGCTGAATAACCTGCAAAAGGACGAATAAACTGAGGGAGGCTAACAATGAATATCTTATTAAAGCCCATTGTAACGGAAAAAATGACTGATCAGGGTGAAGCGCTCAGTCGTTTTGGTTTCATTGTCCATAAAGGGGCAAACAAATTGCAAATTAAAAAGGCTGTCGAAGAAATGTATGGCGTTAATGTAGTTGCTGTGAATACTATGGTTTACGGCGGGAAAAGTAAATCCCGTTATACACGGACAGGAATAATTAGCGGAAATACAAAATCGTATAAAAAAGCGATTATAACATTAGCTGAAGGAGAAACAATTGATTTTTATAGCAATATCTGATCAATATGGCAATTAGAAAACTAAAACCTGTTACACCAGGTCAGAGACATAAGATTATCAGTACTTTTGACGAGATCACAAAGACTGATCCTGAGAAATCGTTATTAAAGCCGTTGAAAAAAACCGGTGGAAGAAATAACTCAGGCAGAATGACCATGCGGTATATCGGAGGTGGTCATAAACGTCGTTACAGGGTAATAGATTTTTTAAGGAATAAAGATGGAGTGCCTGCAAGAGTGCACTCAATTGAATATGATCCGAACCGGACTGCCCGTATTGCGTTGCTCATATACGAAGATGGCGAGAAGAGATATATTATAGCACCCAATGGACTAAAAGTAGGACAAACTATCCGTTCGGGCCAGGGTATAGCACCTGAAATCGGGAATGCTCTCACTCTGGATGAAATACCGCTGGGGACATTAGTTCATAATATCGAACTTCATCCGGGTCAGGGAGGAGTTCTGGCACGAAGTGCCGGATCGTATGCCCAGCTTACATCACGCGATGGTAAATATGCTATCATCAAACTTCCATCGGGTGAGTCGCGAATGGTTCTTACAACTTGTAAGGCTACTGTCGGAAGTGTTTCTAATTCCGATCATCAGATTGAACGTTCCGGTAAAGCAGGTCGCAAAAGATGGTTAGGTCAGCGGCCACGAGTTAGGGGCGTAGCAATGAATCCGGTCGATCATCCTATGGGTGGTGGCGAAGGTCGTGCATCGGGCGGACACCCCAGGTCACGTAATGGAATGCCGGCAAAGGGATATAAAACACGATCGAAAAAGAATCCGTCGAATAAATATATAGTTGAAAGACGAAAATCAAATAAATAATAAACTATGAGTCGCTCGCTGAAAAAAGGCCCATTTATTGATTTTAAGCTGGAGAAGAGGATCATTGATATGAACCAGTCGAATAAAAAACAAGTCCTTAAAACCTGGTCGCGCCGATCAATGATATCACCTGATTTTGTTGGGCATACTATCGCTGTACATAATGGTAATAAATTCAGATGGAAAAACAAGTTTATGTGTAGGGGATTGG
>CAYUAV010000105.1:0-6206 GCA_964442665.1 uncultured Bacteroidales bacterium | reverse complement strand
GGTAATAAATTCATACCTGTTTACATCACTGAAAATATGGTAGGACATAAACTGGGTGAGTTTGCCCCTACACGGATTTTCAGGGGACATGGTGGTAAACAGAAATAATATCTGTCAGTAACAGACAAAAAGAAATTCTAACATGGGAGCAAGAAAGAGAAATAAGGCTGAACAACGCAAAGAGAGTATGAAAACTATCTATTCCGCTGTTCTTCGGAATTGCCCGTCGTCACCCAGAAAGATGCGGTTGGTTGCAGATCTGATCAGGGGGATTGATGTAAATAAGGCATTGGATATACTCAGGTACAATGCGAAAGATGCATCGAAAGACATGGAAAAACTTGTTATGTCGGCAGTATCAAATTGGCAGATAAAAAATGAAAGTGTTCGGCTTGAAGACAGTAAACTGATCATAAAAGAAATATTTGTTGACCAGGCACGGACCCTGAAGCGAATCCGACCTGCTCCTCAGGGAAGAGCATATCGAGTTCGCAAGCGTTCAAATCATGTTACTGTTATCCTGGGAAATATGAACGAGGAAACAGAAGTTGTAAAAGAAACCGAGGTAAAAACAAATTAATACTACTGAATGGGACAAAAAGTTAATCCGATAAGTAACAGGTTAGGAATCATAAAAGGATGGGATTCCAATTGGTATGGCGGGAGAAACTATGCTGATAAGTTAGTCGAAGATCAACGGATCAGGAATTATTTAAATGCACGTCTCGCCAAAGCGAGTATTTCAAAAATTATTATCGAACGCACACTGAAACTGATAACCGTAACCGTAAATACGGCTCGTCCGGGAATCATTATCGGAAAAGGAGGACAGGAGGTCGATAAGCTGAAGGAAGAATTAAAGAAGATAACGAACAAAGAGGTTCAGATAAATATTTTTGAAGTCAAACGTCCTGAGCTTGATGCGACCATTGTTGCCAATAATATTGCCCGTCAGATAGAAGGAAGAATTTCCTACCGGCGAGCTATTAAAATGGCTATTGCATCTACCATGCGTATGGGTGCCGAAGGAATTAAGGTATTGGTTGCCGGCAGACTGGGAGGAGCCGAAATGGCACGATCGGAAGGATACAAGGAGGGCAGGATCCCATTGCACACCCTCAGGGCGAATATTGATTACGCCGTTTGTGAAGCTAATACTAAAGTTGGTGTAATTGGAATTAAAGTATGGATTTGCCGTGGTGAAGTTTATGGGAAGATTGATCTTTCCCCCAATATCGGACTAACAAAATCGTCTCCGAAACCTAAGGGTAATTTCAAGAAAAGAAGAAAATAAGCTGAGTTGATATTATATTGATAACTATAGAGAAATGTTACAACCGAAGAAAATTAAATACAGGAGAAGTCAGAAAGGCAAAATGAAAGGTAATGCACAGCGTGGTAATCAGCTTTCCTTTGGTTCGTTCGGGATTAAAGCCCTTGAAAGCTCATGGATTACCGGTCGGCAAATTGAAGCTGCCCGACAGGCAGTAACGCGTTATATGAAAAGGGAAGGGCAGATTTGGATTCGTGTGTTCCCTGATAAACCCATTACTAAAAAACCGGCTGAAGTGCGTATGGGTAAAGGAAAGGGTGCCCCGGAGGGATTTGTTGTACCTGTAACACCCGGCCGTATAATAATTGAGGCCGAAGGTGTACCTATTTCGGTTGCAAAGGAGGCACTGCGTCTGGGAGCCCAGAAGTTACCCATTACCACAAAATTTGTTGTACGTCGTGATTATGTTGAAAATTAAAAACTGACCTGTAATGAAGGCATCAGAACTTAAAGAATTAACGATCAAGGAACTCGAGGAAAAGGTTGACAACGAGAGAACACTGCTGTTAAAACAGAAATTGAATCATGCGGTCTCACCTCTCGATAATCCTCAGAAAATCAAGCATACACGACGCAATATTGCCAGGATACTGACCATATTGCGCCAGAAACAATTAAGTGAAACAAAAAAAGATTAACAATATTCAATGGAAAGCAGAAATCTTAGAAAAGAGCGAACAGGTGTTGTTGTCAGCAATAAGATGGAGAAGTCTATTGTAATTGCCGTAAAGCGAAAGGTAAAACACCCGATCTATGGCAAATTCGTGAACAAATCAACCAAACTTATGGCACACGATGAGAAGAATGAGTGTAACATTGGTGATGTTGTTCGAGTGATGGAAACCCGTCCGCTCAGCAAAAATAAGTGTTGGAGATTAGTTGAAATCATTGAAAGAGCTAAATAGTCATGATACAACAAGAAACAAGAATGGCAGTTGCCGATAACAGTGGAGCAAAAGAGGTACTTTGTATCAGAGTGCTGGGTGGCACACGTAAGAAGTATGCTTCAATTGGCGATAAGGTAGTGGTTACTGTTAAGAGTGCCATTCCATCGGGTGAAATTAAAAAGGGTACTGTAACCAAGGCTGTTGTTGTACGCACCAAAAAGGAAATACGCCGGTCAGACGGATCGTATATACGGTTCGACGACAATGCGGTTGTTTTACTGAATAATCTGGGAGAAATTCGTGGGACCCGTATTTTTGGTCCGGTTGCACGCGAATTGCGCGATAAGTATATGAAGATTGTTTCACTGGCTCCTGAAGTACTTTAAAAAGAATATTACGATGCAAAAAAAGTTACATATTAAAAAAGGTGATACTGTATTTGTGAACACAGGTGAATACCGGGGTCAGAAAGGCAGGGTGTTAGAGGTGGACAGGAAAAAAGACAGGGCTATTGTTGAAGGTATTAATATGATATCGAAGCATACAAAACCCAATGCTCAATATCCGGACGGCGGCATCATTAAAAAAGAAGCGCCGGTTCATATTTCGAATCTTATGCTGATCGATCCTTCTTCCGGAGTTCCTACCCGTATAGGAAGGAGAAGAAATAATAAAGGGAAACTAGTAAGATATTCAAAAAAATCAGGAGAGGAGATTAAGTAATGGCTTACGAACCTAATCTTAAGAAGAAATATAAGGAGGAAATAATTCCCACCTTGACTAAGGAATATAGCTATAAATCAGTTATGCAGGTTCCCCGGCTCGAAAAAATAATTATTAATCAGGGTGTCGGACAGGCAGTGGCTGATAAAAAACTTGTCGATATTGCACAGGAAGAACTTTCCTTAATTGCAGGTCAGAAGGCTATTCAGACACTTTCAAAGAAAGACATCTCTAATTTTAAATTGCGCCGAAAAATGCCGATCGGTGTAAAAGTCACATTGCGTCGTGAGAGAATGTACGAATTTCTCGAACGCCTGATAAGTGTCGCCTTGCCCCGAATCAGGGATTTCAAAGGTGTTTCATCAAAACTCGACGGGCGGGGGAATTATACTATGGGTATTACCGAACAGATTATATTTCCGGAAATTGATATTGACAAGATTAATAAAATTCTGGGTATGGAAATCACATTTGTTACAACTGCCAGAACCGATGAAGAGGCTTTGGCACTCTTAAAGGAATTTGGTTTACCATTTAAAAATACTTTAAAGAACTAGCAGCATGGCAAAAGAATCGATGAAAGCACGTGAGATCAAACGTGCAAGATTAATTGAAAAATTCGCTGAGAAAAGAGCCAGATTAAAAGCCGAAGGCGATTATCAGGCACTTAGCCGGTTGCCGAGGAATTCGAATCCGATTCGATTGCATAATCGTTGTAAAATCACTGGCAGACCAAAAGGGTATATCAGACAATTTGGAATCAGCAGGATAACTTTTCGCGAGATGGCTTCAGAAGGTTTGATTCCCGGTGTTAAAAAGGCAAGCTGGTAACTATAACTAATGATTTGAAAATTGAATTAAAATATGACTGATCCAATTGCAGATTTTTTAACAAGAATACGGAATGCCATCATGGCAAAGCATAGAGTTGTAGATATTCCGGCTTCCAATATTATGAGAGATATTACCCGTATCCTCTACGATAAGGGGTATATACTTAATTATAAATTTGAGGATGATGGCCCGCAGGGAAATATAAAAATAGCCCTTAAATATCATGCCGGGACAAAACATCCTGCTATTAAACATATCAAACGAATAAGCCGGCCGGGTCTTCGTAAATATGCAGGGAAAAATAATTTACCCCGCGTACTGAATGGCTTAGGTATCGCTATTCTTTCAACATCGCAGGGAGTTATGACCGATAAGGAAGCCCGTGAAAAGAATATCGGCGGCGAAGTATTATGTTACGTTTATTAAAGAGGAATTTGCTATGTCAAGAATAGGAAAATTACCCATTCAGATCCCCAAGGAAGTGAGCGTTGCTGTTGACAACGAAAATGTTATTACGGTGAAAGGACCAAAAGGGGAACTTAAACAGAAAGTCGATCCGGACATCCGGCTTAAAGTTGAGGACGGTATCTTATCAGTAAAACGTCCGACAGAACAAAAAAGACATAAAGCATTGCACGGTCTTTACCGGGCGCTGATCAACAATATGATTATCGGTGTTTCAAAGGGTTATGTTATTCAACAGGAGTTAGTGGGAGTAGGTTATAAGGCTGAGGCTAAAGGTCAGATATTGGAACTTAGTCTGGGCTATTCCCACGATATTTATATGAGAATTCCTTTTGAAGTTAAAGTTGAAACCAAAACAGAAAGAAGAAGTAATCCGATAATTACATTAACAAGTGCCGATAAACAACTTATCGGACAGGTAGCTGCGAAAATTCGTTCATTTAGGCCACCTGAACCTTATAAAGGAAAAGGTATTAAGTTTGTTGGTGAGCAATTACGCAAAAAAGCAGGTAAATCTGCAAGTGTATAACAAATAATTTTAATTGAAATGGCTTTAACAAAGCAGGAACGCAGAGTCAGGATAAAACACAGGATTCGTAAAAATTTGGCTGGTACACAGGAGAAACCTCGCCTTACAGTTTACAGAAGCAACAAACAGATATATGCACAGTTGGTTGATGATATTCAACATAAAACAATTGTTGCAGCTTCTTCACTGGAAAAGGGAATCTATGATAAAAAAAATATTAAAAAGATTGAGCAGGCTAAACTTGTTGGTAAACTTGCAGCCGAAAAATCTATCCAGGCTGGATTCTCACAAGTCGTTTTCGACAGGAACGGTTACTTATATCACGGCAGGGTGAAAGCGCTTGCGGATGCTGCCAGAGAAGCAGGACTAAAATTTTAATGAATTATGGCTACAACTATCAGAAAAGTAAAAACAACTGATCTAGAATTAAAAGACAGGCTTGTCAGTATTCAGCGTGTTACAAAAGTAACGAAAGGAGGGCGTACATTCAGCTTCTCTGCAATAGTTGTTGTTGGAAACGAGAGTGGAATTGTTGGATACGGCTTGGGGAAAGCCAATGAGGTTACAACAGCTATTGCCAAAGGCATTGAGGATGCCAAAAAGAATTTAATCAAAGTACCGGTATATAAAGGCACTATACCTCACGAACAAATAGCCAAATATGGCGGAGCAACCGTTTTTATTAAGCCGGCATCAAGTGGTACCGGTGTAAAAGCAGGAGGTGCTATGCGTGCAGTGCTTGAAAGTGTGGGAATTACCGATGTGTTGGCAAAATCCAAAGGTTCTTCGAATCCTCATAACCTGGTAAAGGCTACATTCGCAGCTCTGTTGGAAATACGCGATGCATACACGGTTTCTCAACATCGAAATATTCCTGTTGAAAAAGTTTTTAACGGCTAACAGAAAAGGTAATCAGTATGGCAAAGATAAAAATTACACAAACTCACAGCAGAATTGGGAGTACCAGGCGTCAGAAATCAACCCTGGACGCACTGGGATTGCGAAAGATAAATAAAAGTGTTGAACATGAGAATACTCCGCAAATTCAGGGTATGGTTAAAAAAGTATTGCACCTTGTAAAAGTTGAAGAAGTATAAAAGAAATAACATATACTGAGAATGGAATTGAATAATTTACAACCGGCAAAAGGATCAGTTAAAACCCGAAAGAGAATTGGCAGAGGACAAGGTTCGGGAAAAGGAGGAACTTCAACCCGCGGACATAAGGGAGCTCAGTCCCGTTCCGGATATTCAAGGAAGAAAGGATTCGAAGGGGGACAGATGCCTTTACAACGCCGGGTTCCAAAATACGGATTTAAAAATATCAACCGGAAAGAATATAAAGGAATTAATAGTGCTACGCTTCAACATTTGGCGGAGATGAAAAAGCTTAAATCTATTGATATTCAAACACTCATCGATGCTGGTTTGATTTC
>CAYUAV010000104.1:1060-9349 GCA_964442665.1 uncultured Bacteroidales bacterium | reverse complement strand
TTTTCATCAACCTAAAAGTACCCTCCTGTTGTTAATAGCTGCCTTTATTGGCAAGGACTGGGAAAAAGTGTATCAGTTTGCCCTTGATCATGATTTCCGTCTTTTAAGTTATGGGGATTGTTCGGTATTATGGAAAAAATCACCCGAAAGATTATCCTGATGCCTCCCGTCATAAATTTACCTCAAGTATCGGATTGATATTGTCTGTTCCTGAATGTATATGATAAGTCACTTCCCTGTTCTTAAGTTTTTGTCTATAGTTACTTTAGTATATCTTTTAACTTAATCACAAATCCCTCAATATCCTTCTCTGTCGTATCCCAAGATGTCATCCAGCGTACCTCGCCCGTTTCCTCGTTCCAGATATAGAAGAAATATTCTTTCTGAAGCAATGGGATCACTTTTTTCGGAATTAAAGCAAATATTCCGTTCGATTCCACCTTCTGAGTAACTGTAATCCGGGGAATATCTCTTACAAGCCGGAATAACTTTTGAGCCATTTCATTGGCATGAGCCGCATTGCGTTTCCATAAATCATTTTCAAAATAAGCAAGGAACTGTGCCGCAATGAACCGCATCTTTGATGCAAGCTGCATTCCCTGTTTTCGCAGGTACCTGAAATTCATGGCCAGTTCATTATTCAGGAATATGACGGACTCGGCAGCCATAAGACCGTTTTTTGTACCTCCGAAGGAGATAGCATCAACACCCTGATCGGTAGTCATTTCTCTGAAGCTGACATTAAGAGAAATGGCAGCATTGGCCAGTCTGGCACCATCGATATGTAGCAGTAGACCGTATTGATGCACATAATCGGCAAGTTTTTTTATCTCGCTGAGTGAATAAACGGTTCCCATTTCGGTGGATTGGGAAATTGAAATCAGTTTGGGCTGGGAATGATGTTCGAAACCGAAACTTTTTAAATGGGGCTTTATCAGTTCCGGAGTCAGTTTTCCATCGGGTGTGGCCACAGGAATAAGTTTACACCCTGCAAAGCGCTCGGGAGCTCCGCATTCATCTTCCTGAATATGGGCTGTTTCAGCACAAATAACCGAATCGAAAGCTTCAACCGACGCTGCAATCGACAATACATTGGCTGCCGTACCGGTGAATACCAAAAAAGGAGATGTCCCGCTTCCAAAGTGCTTTTTTAAAATTTGCATAGCTTTTGCCGTATACGGATCGTCACCGTAACCCACCACATGGCCATTATTAACTTCTGCCAGTTTTTGCAATACTTCAGGCGATACTCCTGCATTATTATCACTGGCAAATCCTCTGTGATTCATTTTTAACATTTTATTAGCAAACTAATTCCTATATGCTTTGTTTCACATCAAAAGTATTTAAAATCATGGTAACTAAACCAATCCGATTTTTAAAATTGCTCTCCGGATTATTTCTGTTTTGCATTACATTACCGATAATGAGTCAGCAAAACCGGAATATCCCGGAAATGAACTTTATGCAATTCGAACCGTATCTGCACTTTTCGAATGATACTACCTATATAATTAATTTCTGGGCTACCTGGTGTGTACCATGCCGCAAGGAAGTGCCCGACCTGGAAAAGATTCATCGTGATTTTACCGGTAAGAAAGTTAAAGTTGTGCTGGTTAGTCTTGATTTTCCAAAAACTCTGGAAAACAGCCTTATACCCTTTCTTGAAAAAAATTCAATCACCGCCATCGTAATCCTGCTGAACGATCCCAATAGCAATGCATGGATCGATAAGGTCGATTCGTCATGGAGCGGTGCCCTGCCTGCAACTCTCATATATAAAGGAAATACCAGGAATTTTTATGAGAAGACTCTTGATTATGAAACCATAAAAAATACGATTTCTGAAATTTTTTAATCCTAAAAATAGAAAACATGAAAACACTACAATTATTGATCGTTTTACTGAGCACTACTCTGCTAAACACTTATGCCGGCGGTTACAAAGTCGGTGATAAAGCTTCCGATTTCTCCCTTAAAAATGTCGATGGCAAAATGGTAAGTCTTTCCGATTATCCGAATGCTAAAGGCTTTATTGTTATTTTCACCTGTAACCATTGTCCTTTCGCCAAGGCTTATGAAAGCCGGATTATGGATCTGGACAAAAAATACAGTAAAAAAGGATATCCGGTAATCGCCATCAATCCGAACGATCCGGAACTGGTTCCTGACGATTCCTTCGATGCCATGAAAATGAGAGCCACTGAAAAAGGCTATACGTTCCCTTATCTGATCGATGCATCGCAAAATGTATATAAAATGTACGGTGCTACACGCACACCCCATGTATTTCTGCTAAATAAGGAAAATGGCAACCTCGTCGTCAGGTATATCGGGACAATCGATGACAACTACCAGGATGCCAGCGCCGTTACTCAAAATTATGTGAAAGATGCCGTAGAAGCTTTACTTGCCGGAAAGAATCCCGATCCGGATTTTACCAAGGCAATAGGTTGTACAATAAAAGATAAATCCATGCAATGAGCTGGTATTACCAGAAAGAATCAATAAGAGGAATTTCTGTTATATACCAATGGAAATTCCTTTTTTTTGATCCTGCATCCATTTAATAATTATATGAACAATTATGGGTGATTCTATTTATTTTCTGTCGAATCCCTGGGTATAAAATCCATTGCCACTGAGTTGATACAATATCGCTGGCGGGTTGGCGCGGGGCCGTCGGGAAATACATGGCCCAGATGACTGCCGCATTTTGCGCATTTAACTTCAATCCGCACCATACCATGACTTCTATCCTCCTGTAATACGACATTACCCGATGAAATTACATCGTAAAAGCTGGGCCACCCTGAGCCTGATGAGTATTTTGTTTTCGAATCGAATAATTCCTGTCCGCAGGCCGCACAGGTATATACCCCGTCCTCATGATGGTGATAGTATTTACCCGTTCCCGGTAATTCAGTACCGCACTGACGTAATACTTTGTATTGCTCGGAAGATAATTCCTTCTCCCATTCCTGTTCATTCTTCTGAAACGTATACATTGGTTTTTCTTTTTCGTTACTGATTATTGTATCCTGACTTCTTGATTTACAGCTTAGAAACAGCATAAATCCGAACAAAAAAATAATCTGCTTCATTTTATATTATTTTAATGGATAACAACTATCTGATAAAAAGGTTAATCCAACCAGATAGTGCATATTTTACTGATTTTTGATCAGATTATTGAACGTTAAGCGCTTCGTTCATCAAAAAATAACATTTATTAACATTATAAAAACGTATGTTGAAAAAAAAAGGCTTCCCGTCTCAAGAAAGAAGGTTAAATTTGCAGAGTGAAAACAAACCATGAAAGTTATTTGCGATTACATTTAACGCAGCAAAAATCATTTAGAACATATTATAATTACTAGTACGGTTTGAAGCACCATACTTGTTCATAAGCAACCCATTGTGATTGCAAATTACGCTCATGCTGATATAAGATAAGGGATTTATAAAATAAAACAATATAACAGAATTTCTGTTGGTGATAAACAGAGACCTGTATGAAATTGAAAACACTTTTAACCATCGGACTGTTCCTGCTTTTCTTCCTGGGGGAAATTGCGATCACATTCTCATTTAAACAGGAAAGCAGCAGAAATTATATTGAACCCGGTTCTATTCCGCTTTCATATAAATTGTCAAATAATATCGTTAATGATACAGATCTTGAAGTTTTCGATACTGCCATGACCGAATTTATGAAACGTTTCGATATCGTTGGTGCATCGGTGGCGATAGCCAGGGAGGGAAGATTAGTCTATTCCAAAGGATTTGGTCTCTCCGATAAGGAAGTGAACGATTCTGTCAGTCCGAAAAACCTTTTCCGCATTGCCAGTGTATCGAAACTTATTACAGCTGTTGCTGTAATGAAGCTGATTGAAGATGAAAAACTTTCAATAAACCAGAAAGTTTTTGGACCCGAAGGAATTTTGAATGATTCGGCTTATCTCAGGTATGACGATAAACGATATGAGGATATCACCATTCATCAGTTATTAAATCACACGGCAGGCTGGAATGGCAAAAAGGGTGACCCTGTTCTTAATTCACTCTATGTTGCACATCTTATGGATGTAAAACCTCCTGCAACTATGCCAGTAATTATTGAATACGCACTTTCCAATAAACTCGATTATACTCCCGGAGAAGTTTACAGCTATTCTAACCTCGGATATTGTATTCTGGGTGAAATCATCAAAAAAGTAACCGGAATGGAATATGAAGATTATGTGCAATTTGCCATTCTTCATCCGCTTGGTATATACGATATGCATATCGGAAAAAGCTTTTATGATGAAAGGTTTCCGAACGAGGTAAGGTATTACGACCTTACCCGAGAGCTCCTGGTTTGGTCCTATAACGGTTCACACGATCTGGTTCCACCCGAATACGGAGGAAACAATATGGAGCTTATTGGTGCAGCAGGCGGTTGGATAGCTTCAGCACCCGAACTGGCTAAGCTTATGGTTGCCATCGATGGTTTCGACAGCCGGCCTGATATTCTCTCAAAAACCACCATTGATTATATGACCGATGTAAAACGCCGAACCGAAAAGCTTATAGGCTGGCGTGGTGGCGATGGCTATGGCACATGGTGGCGTACCGGTACTCTCACCGGAACAACAGCCCTGATCATGCGACACAGAAATGAAGTTAACTGGGTAGTATTGTTAAATACAACTACCAAAAAACGAAAGCGTATTCATAACGAACTATCACGAACCATGTTCTATGCACTTCGCAAGGTCGATCATTGGCCTGAATATGATCTGTTCAATTATGAACCTGAAAACAAACAATTTCTTGCTACAAAATAACTAACCCGCTTACTGGCAGATTTTTTCCTTCTTCCCCATTTGTTACAGACAAAACCAATCAGGTTATTGTTAATTAATCTTCTCCCGATAATAAACAGGCTTTCTTATCTTTACTATGATATAGATTAAGACCTAATGAGGAAAAGATTTATAATTACCCTCTTTAGTATTTTTATTGGCTGCCCGTCAGTTTATCTGCAATACATCCCCTTCGATAATTATTCCGTGGCCAGCGGTCTTCCTTCCAATTTAATCTATGACATCGAACAGGACCGGACAGGATACCTCTGGCTGGCAACACAATCAGGTGCCGTGAAATTTGATGGTTATAATTTTAAAACCTACACTATCGAAAACGGACTTCCCGACAATAATGTGGTAGATGTTTTTATTGATAGTAAAAACCGGGTATGGTTAGCTACAGAAAGTTCAGGTATGGCTGTTATCAGCAATAATTCGATCCGATGCATTAATACAGGAAACGGACTGGTTTCCGATTATGCACTGGAAATTTCCGAAGATAAACAGGGTAATATCTGGTATCTCTCCCACGAAGGAATATCGATCATTAATCCCGACACTATCTTAAACATTAACAAATATTATAATGAAGAAATTGGCAGGATTCTCTCATTTTATGTATCAATGGATGGAAAGGTCTGGTTTTCAACAAGAAGTTCTCTTTATTACTTTGATAATGAATTGCACAAAATGGAAAATTCCTTGTTCCACTCAGTCACCATACATAGTATAACAGAAGACAAACCAGGTTCGTACTGGTTTGCTTCGGATAAGAAAGGAATAATTCATGTGAAAGACGATGATACTACTATATTCGACAAGACGAAATCGCTGAAAAGCAACACCAGTTTATGCGTAATACCAGCCGGTCACGATACGGTTATTGCAAGCACTTCGTATAATACAGGTATATACCGGATCGTAAACAACACGATTGAAAAAATATGGAGTTCCCCTGAATTAGATGATGTGATAAATCAGATGCTTTATGACTCACAGGGAAGGATCTGGGCAAAAACGCAACGAAATGGAGTTATACTTATAGAAGAAGATATGTCGCTGCATATCACCGAGAAAAATAATCTTATTTATAACAATGTATTGCGCATCTTCGAAGATAATAACAGCAATATATGGATTGCTACCACAAACGGATTGTCAAAATACGGGAAAGTCATCTTTCAGATATTTAACGAAGGTTTTATCAATAATGACATTGTTGTTCAGAGTATAGCCGAGTATAATAATATGATATTTCTGGGTACCACCAGTGGTTTAAATATTTTGAAAAATAACAGAATAATAAGGCAATACGATAATCGGAATGGCCTTCCGCCAAGACCTGATGTGCAATCTATCCTTTCGGAAAGTCAGAATAAGATCTGGCTGGGTACATATTTCGGACTTACCCTGCTGAATGATGGAAAAGTAAACCTGATTCCGTATTCAGAAATATTTGAGCGACCGGAAGACGAGTGGACAACCGATTTGATCAATCTGAATGGAATAATCTATTGCGCAACCGGGCAAGGTTTGATTAAATATGACCAGCAACATTATTATCAATATACAACAGAGGATGGTCTTGCCGATAATAATGTATGGAATATTGCATCGGATAGCGCTTATAATATCTGGTGCGCAACCTGGAATGGTCTGTCCATATTTGATGGTAAAACATTTCATAATTACGGAGTTAAGGAAGGGCTTCCATACAATTACTGTAACGATATTACCTTCGATCAGCAAGGAACGGCGTGGGTTGCAACCGATAAAGGAGTATCAAGAGTAAATCTGAACACTGACTGGACCATTACCTGTAAAAATATTTCAACGCTTCAAGGACTTAGATCGGATATCATTTTTTCCATTCTGGCCGATAAGCAAGGTTTCATTTGGGCAGGTCATAACATGGGTCTCGACCGTATTAATCCACATGATTTCAGTATCACACATTATGGAGCACAGGAAGGATTCCTGCCTGTCGAAACATCGCTTGGCGCGGCTATAACCACATCGGGCGATGAATTATTGTTTGGAACCGAGAAAGGCGCTGTAAAATATATGCATAAAAATGATTTCATCTATACCGATCCACCCCGGGTTTATATTACAGGAATAAATCTTTATAACGATACGGTATCCATTTTAAAATACGCATCGGCCATTGATCCTGAAAGTCAGCTTCCTGTGAATCTGTCATTGCCCTGTAATAAAAATAACCTGGTTTTTAACTTTATTGGTTTACACTATACGATTATAGAGAAGAATCGATATAAGTATATACTAAATGGTTATGATAACGATTGGTCGGAACCCACAAACGAAATTAAAACTCCGCCATACCGGAAAATTCCGCCGGGAAAATATGATTTTAAAGTTTTGGCTTCAAATTGCGACGGTATATGGACCGATTCACCTGCATCATTTTCCTTCGAAATCCGGCCTCCCTTCTGGCAAACCTGGTGGTTTTACACATTGGAAATCATTGCGGCGATTGCAGTTTTTATCCTAATCCTGCGCCTGCGTGAGAGGAAACTTCGTCATGATAAGGAAATGCTTACCCAAAAAGTAAAAGAGCGAACCATTGAGATTGAAAAACAGCGCGATCAGATTGCATTACAGAAACAGGAAATAACCGACAGCATTGAATATGCCGAGAAAATACAATCAGCTGCCCTTCCGAAAGTTGATTTTATCGATCAGTTTCTTTCCGAGTATTTTATACTGTTTAAACCCCGCAATATTGTAAGTGGAGACTTTTACTGGATTAACAGTATTGATAATAAGCTGATCGTGGTGGCAGCCGATTGCACCGGACATGGGGTTCCGGGCGCTTTTATGAGTATGCTGGGTATCAGTATACTGAATGAGATCGCATCGCAAAAAAAACTAGCTGGTGCAGGAAAAATACTGGATACACTGAGGGACCATCTGACAAAAACCCTATGGCAGACCGGAAAAGAAGAAGATGCAAAAGATGGTATGGATATGGCCTTATGTATTATCGATCCCGATAATAGCGTCATTCAGTTTGCCGGTGCTTATAATCCACTTGTTCTGATCCGCGACCAGGAAACTATCGTATATAAAGGTGACAAAATGCCTGTAGGCACCCATTTTGGTGAAATGCCACCATTTTCGACAATAGCTGTAGAGTTCAGAAAAGGAGATTGCATCTATATGTTTTCCGATGGTTATGCCGATCAATTTGGCGGACCGGAAGGAAAGAAATTTAAATCGTTGAACTTCCGCGAATTACTATTCGAAATAAGTCCTTTATCAATGGACGAACAAAAAGTCCGTTTAAATGAAACAATTGAAAATTGGAAAGGTATAAATGAACAGGTAGATGATATCCTGGTAATCGGGATCAGATTATAAACTATTCTATTAATAAATTGAAATATATCAGCTTAAAAAAATTTTCAATCCC
>CAYUAV010000104.1:0-1050 GCA_964442665.1 uncultured Bacteroidales bacterium | reverse complement strand
AAAATGAAAACTTCCGGATCCATTGCATATAACGTCATAATAGGTCTGTTGCTGTTCCTCTCCCCTGCTGTTACGGCTCAACCCGACACCCCCATATGGAAATTTGCGCGCACAGCTTCCAGCGGCGATATATTATTCATGTTGACCGATACAATAGGAAATACATACCTTGCAGGTACCTTTGATAAGGCAAATTTCCGGTATGGCGATGATTCGGTCCCGGGTATCCAGGGAACACAAACTCTAAATACTTTCATACTTAAAACCGATCCAACCGGTCGGCTCGTCTGGCTCCATTCTGCACATGGTGAAGTACTGGACACCAAAATACGCCCTACAAAAATGAATCTGAGTAACAGGGGGGAACTGGTTGTCGCATTACAGGCCGAAAATAGTAACAATGTATTATTAAACGATATATTGCTGCCAGCCGATTCCCGGCAATTAATCCCTATTCTGGCAAAGTTTTCAAAAACAGGAAATATCGACTGGGCCTATTCGCTGCTATGCGACAAGGATACCCTGCCTGAAATTCAGGTGAACGACCTGTTTATCGACGAGTTGGGAGATGTATACTCAACCGGATATTTTAGAGGCGACTTTGCCCATTTGTTCGATCGGACAATTCCCGGATTATTTGATTATGATATGCTTTTTATTGCAAGAATAAATTCACGGGGTGATATTATATGGTTCAGGAACTGTTCCTATAATTCCGAACAGGCTGATGCAAGCATCCGTGGCACAAGAATAAAAAATACTTCTTCCGATTATTTTTATCTCGGGGGCCGGCATGAAGGTTATCGGTCATTCTACTTCGGCAATGATTCAATTTTCAGTTCGCAGAGTATCGATTGTTTCCTAGCTCGCTACAGAAAAACGGACGGTCAGCCTGAATGGGCCAAAGCCTTCCGCGGTGATTCGCTGGATTATATTGAAGACATAGTTATAACGGGGGACAATAGTGTTATTGCATCCGCATTGTATAACAGCAGTATTCTTTATGTTGAAGGTAATACATCAAGAGAGAGAATAATGTAACTTCCTCTA
>CAYUAV010000103.1:0-9362 GCA_964442665.1 uncultured Bacteroidales bacterium | reverse complement strand
TTTTAACGATCGGAATGCTGTGGGGCACCGGGTGGGTCATGGAGGCGCTGAATTTCAGAATAGCATTATCATCAACGAAACAGATCTGATCAGGCTCGAAAAGTATAATGAACTGGCGCCACTTCATAATCCTCCGAATATTAAAGGCATACAGGCTGTTCAACAAATTTTACCGGAAATTAAACAGGTAGCGGTTTTTGATACCTCTTTTCATCAAACCCTGCCGGAATATGCCTTTATGTATGCTCTGCCCTATTCATGGTATGAAAAATACGGGATCCGGCGTTTCGGGTTTCATGGAACCAGCCACAGCTATGTTTCCGCAAGAGCCTGTAAATTATTGAATCTGGAAATTAAAGAACAAAAAATCATTTCCTGCCATCTGGGTAACGGATCGAGCATCACTGCTATAGATAGAGGAAGATCGATCGATACTTCTATGGGATTTACACCACTTGAAGGTTTAATTATGGGTACCCGTCCGGGAGACGTGGATATTGGCATCCTGCCCTATATTATGAAAAAAGAAAATTTAGCAGTTGATTCCCTGAATTCCCTGTTAAATAAGGAAAGTGGTTTATCAGGCATAACGGGTATTTCATCCGATATGCGGGAAATTGAGCAGGCATCGGGTTCCAGTGAACATGCCAGACTCGGTCTGGCAATGTACTGCTACCGTATTAAAAAATATATCGGCGCCTACACAGCTATTCTCAATGGTCTCGATATATTACTATTTACGGGAGGTATAGGTGAAAATAGTGCCTATATAAGAAGAGAAGTTTGCAAAAACCTTGACTTTCTTGGTATTTACATCGACGATGATCTGAATGAGCATGCCGGCGATCACGAAAGAGTAATATCAGGAAAGGATTCAAGGATTACTGTTATGGTAGTACCCACCAATGAAGAACTTATGATAGCGGAAGAAGCGTTTCACCTTGTATCAGATAATCATCAATCCGAAAATTGAAATGAAAAGTTTACACGATTTAATCAGTCTTGCAAAAAGCAAACATCTGAAAAAAACACTGGTTATTGCATCGGCCGAGGATGATTACCTGCTGGAAGCCGTATCAGAACTATATCAGCTTGGTTTCCTGAAACCTGTTTTTATCGGTGATAAAGTCAAAATATCCGAAATTATCAACAGGCAGAATCTGGAGTTTCCACAGTCTGAAATATATCACGCACCCGATGAACTGAAAGCTGCACAGATGTCGGTTGAATTCATACGACAAGGAAATGCCGACATGATCATGAAGGGACTATTGCCAACAAAAGTTTTCATAAAAGAAATTATGAATAAAGAAACCGGTTTAACCATCGGAAGATCGCTCAGTCATGTCGGCTTATTTGAATCGCCCTATTACCCGAAATTATTCGGATTAACAGATGCAGCCATCAATATTTCACCGGATATTGAGATAAAAAAAATGATTATCCGTAATGCCGTTAAAACTTTCCATGCTTTGGGTGTTGAAAAGCCACGAGTTGCATTGCTTGCAGCCATAGAAAAAATCAATCCGAAAATGCAGGCCACCGTTGATGCTGCAGAACTAATGGAAGTGCATCAAAAAGAGCCGGTTGCCGACTGCATTCTCGAAGGCCCGCTGGCACTTGACGTTGCTATTTCGGATGAAGCTGCCGTTCATAAAGGAATTGACAGCCGGGTGGCAGGCCATGCCGATATACTCGTCGTACCTGAAATTACTGTCGGTAATGTTCTGTATAAAAGTCTGACCTATCTTGGAGGAGCGAAAGCTGCCGGGGTTTTGATCGGAGCTCAGGCTCCCGTAATAATTACTTCAAGATCCGATTCAAAAGAAAGTAAGTTATTTTCCATAGCTTTAGCCTATAATCTCAGCTGTACTTAAAAGATCTGTAAAATGTTACATACCATACTTGCCATCAACCCGGGTTCGACAAGCACAAAAATTGCCATCTACCTTAATTCGAAACCTGTCTTCCTGAAAAACATAGCGCATCCGCCTGAAGAGTTAAGAAAGTTTAAAAATATCGTCGATCAATATATGTACCGCAAAGAACACGTCCTGACAGAACTTGCCAACTCACAAGTTGAAATCGATAAAATTGAAGTCATTGTGGCCAGGGGCGGATTACTTAAGCCCATTCGATCGGGTGTATACCGCATTAACGAACGTATGAAACAAGATCTGAGAGAAGGTCAGCTGGGTGAGCATGCCAGTAATCTGGGTGCACTTATTGCCGATGAAATTGCCAGGCAAATTCCGGATTGCAAAGCTTATATTGCCGACCCGGTTGTTGTAGACGAGCTTCAGGATGTTGCACGATATACCGGGCATCCGAAATTTAAACGCTTATCCATTTTTCACGCTCTTAATCATAAAGCTACAGCCCGTGCCTATGCCCGTTTGATCAATCATAAATATGAAGATCTCAACCTGATTATCGTGCATATGGGTGGAGGAATCACCGTAGGGGCACATCATAAAGGCCGGGTGATTGATGTTAACAATGGTCTCGACGGAGAAGGCCCTTTTTCTCCTGAAAGAACAGGTACATTACCTGCCGGTGCACTGGCCCGGTTTTGTTATGAGGGAAAGGTAACACTTAATGAAGTTAGACGAATGATTACGGGCGAAGGCGGTTATATGGCTTACCTTAATACCAACAATGCCTATGAAGTTGAGCTGATGGCCCAGGATGGCGATGAAAATGCTGGTAAAATACAGGATGCTATGTCATACCAGATTGGAAAAGAAATCGGGGCTCTGGCAGCAGTATTAAAAGGTGATGTAGATGCCATTATCCTTACCGGCGGGATATCGCATAACCCGATGGTTGTAGAATATATTAAATCCATGGTCTCCTTTGTTGCTCCTGTTGTGATATACCCGGGTGAGGATGAACTGCATGCCCTGATCTGGAACGGACTCTTGGTGCTAAAAGGACAACTTCAACCTAAAGAATATGACGAGTCTAATATGGTAATATAATCTGAATATTTTCAGACAAAAAGTCATTTGAAAGACTCCTAAAGCTATTCATAATTCCTAATCATTCAGGGTGTTGATGTGGATACTGGTATTACTTTACCATTGTGATACTTAAATCCATTAAGAGCGAAATTTACTATATATTCTGCCATTTCATCTGACGTAATCTGAGCTTTATAATCAGGAAAGGCTTCGTTAAGCATTTCAGTCTGCACAGCACCCAAGGCCAGATAATTAAAAAAGATGTTATTATTTGAGAATTCAACGGCAAGGCATTCCGTGAGTGTTGCAAGAGCTGCTTTCGTTGCACTATAAATGCTCAACCCGGGAAATTTTACGCTTCCCTGAACACCTCCCATACTGCCAATATTCAGCACATGCGTTGGTTCATCTCCTCCCATGTGCGATGACAGAATTGAAATAAGCTTTACAGGTACTAAAAAATTCGTATGTGTCATTTTATGTACTTCTTCATCACTAAACTCAATAAATGGCTTATTAATCAGTAAACCTGCATTATTAATTAATATGTCAAGATGCTCCGATCCGATATGTTTAAGGAGCAGGTCATTATTCAATTTAGTAAGGTCAGCAGGTATGATATGAACCTCTGCTGCTGGATTGATTTTCGTGCACTCTTTTTCCAATTGTTGAAGCTTTTCTATATTACGTGAAATAACATATAGCTTAATACTTTTTTCTTTCGAAAATTTTTTTGCCAGTGCATATCCTATTCCGCGACTTGTTCCCGTTATAATAACATTCATAAAGAGATTATTTGAGTGTATATTTGTAAACAAAAATACTAATAGTCATTATATCATGAAGATTTCAAAGTATTTATTCCTCATACTCCTTTTGAGTGCTTGCTTTCAATTCGTTATTGGTCAGTATGAATATCCCGGCGAAAAGCCTGATAGTAAAAAGGGTAAAAACGGAAAAAACCTTAGCGAGTCAAGATTATTCTTTGGAGGAAATATCGGGCTTTCGTTCTGGAATCAATATGCCTATGTAGAACTGTCGCCCCTGGTAGGCTATAAAATTACACCCCGTTTCTGGGCCGGAGGCGGGCCAAAATATATGTACCTTAAAATTACTACATACAACGGGCATTATTACGGTATAAAAACTTTTGCCCAGTATGCTGTGCTCAATAACATTAACGAAGTATTGAGTATTGGTATTGGGAGTATATTATTGTATGTTGAAGATGAGATTCTCAGTACGGATTTATATCTCGACAGAGCCGGTGGTTACTATTATCAGGGCGACAGAATATGGCATAATATTCCTTTTGCAGGTTTCGGTTTGAGGTTTCCAATGGGAGAACGAGCAGGAATTACGCTATTTGTGCTTTGGGGACTCTCCGACTATGCCGAAGTGCTTTATAATAATCCTGAGATCCGTCTAAGTATCGATTTTTAACAAAAAAACCTCTCGTTAAAGAGAGGTCTTTCAAAACAGAAGTTATATATATGGAATTATCTGATACTGATTCCCAAACCACCCGTGACCACAGAATATTTTGAATAGATATAATCTACATGTAAAGTAATAACCGCCAGTTTCAATCGTGCTCCAATATTAAATCTTGGTTTTGTAGTCCCACCATCGGAGTTTTTTATTTCAATATCAATCGGATCCTTAACTACAGAACTTTCATTTATAACAGGTTCCAAATAATGATCCTCCGAAGGATTAATCTGAACTGTGGGTAACGGATAATAACCAGTAACCGAAAGATTAGTTTTTGTTGTAGCAAATCCCAAGCCTCCATAAAAAGTTATTATGGGTAAATCGGCTGATACGATAATGTTAGCTGTGAAAGCATTGGAAACCAATTTCAGATTCTGATCATCCCATGAAAATGCTCCGTTAGTGAGATCATAAACTGTTGTTCCTCCAAAATCCACATCGTCAGGAGTTAATTCAATAGCTGCATTACCGGTGAGCTTAGTGTACCCGCCTAAAAATGAAAGATTAAAGAATGGGACTTTATTAATAGCGGGAATCCACTGTTTTATGGAATGCTTTACTCCTATTCCCCACATTCCAACTTTATAATCGCCATGTCCGGCCTTTAAGGTAGGAAGAAAGCGACCGATTATTTCAGTTTCTTTTATTAAGCCGATTCCAACCTGTATCATGGGAGCCGGAAGAAATCCCAAACCTGCACCCTGTGGTGTATTAAAACTGGCTAGTGGTATCATCCGGGTACCTTCTCCCGGAACATCTACTTCTTCGATATAAGAAATCTCAGTACCCTCCTCCCTTGCTCCGGCCACAGTTGGAACTAAAGATTCGTCCGGATTGTATTCTCCGGTCAAATTATAATCATCCAGGTTAAATGTTTTATCGATGTCTGGAATAAACGCAGTATTAATGGTTAAAGTCAGGTCAAACCCTCCAAGTTTATGACATTTTGCAGTATTATACCATCCACCGTTTAAATTTGCCCCAAAGGCATTAACAGCAGGTGTAAAATAACCTTCGAATAATTTTTCTGCATCTTCAATACCACCAGTTAACATTTTTCCGAAACTGGTTATTTGTGCCCTAAGAGTGTAACTTGTTAGAAACAGGCCTAATACAATGAATATTAAAAATTTTGAATGTTTCATATTGCTGGTTTATTAGGTATTATATATAAAAATAATACTTTATCTGATACGATGAGGTCAAAAAAAAGTTTTACTATCAACAGCTTTATTTGTCTTTCAGTGGCCTAAGCCAATTCAGAAATAAAAGTAAAAAATGGAATAATTTTTTTTACGGGTTAAAAATACATACTATCTTTGCAACTCCTTTTTAAAATCGATTCCAATTCTATACCCGCTCAGGCGAAGAGAGGTTCCATATATAGTGCCGGCAGGGTTTGAAAAGGAAGGCCAGATTAAATGAAATGATTGATTCTGTAGCTCAGCAGGTAGAGCACATCCCTTTTAAGGATGGGGTCCTGGGTTCGAGCCCCAGCAGGATCACAACGAAAACCGGTAATTATGTACCGGTTTTTTTATTGATCTGTAACCTTCTATATTGGGGCGAGAAGCCTGTCCCGATTGAGTATGATTTACTTATGAGCCCTTGGGTTTTCCTCCTGGACAAGTTATGGCGGTCAGGAATTTGATTAAAAACTTTAACTGTACTTACCCAAATTTCATCGGGATAGAAATTGAGTCTTATCAATAAAAACAAAGGTGATATAAATCATCACTTACCTATAATCCATATCCTTTGTATTAGTTTTAGCATGTTAAAATTTAATCTCAGGATTTATGGAAGCATTATTACAGACCCCAACCCTCAAACTCGAAAAAGACATGTGTTTATCCGGTGAAGAACTGAAAGACATGGGCATTTTTCCGACTAATTTACAATGCTTTACTTATTACCATTACGTCCTATATCAGAAAGGTAATAAGCGGATTATCTTAAAACCAATACCGCATAATTTATTTAAGGTAATTCGTACATACGACTTTTTGCCTGCCTGATTTTTTCTTTCTTTTTGTGGTGAAAAAGAAAATTATCCGATAATATTGGATAATTTTTTTTATGATAAACTCTGAAAGAAAACAAAAGCGTTACCAGCGACTTTACAAACAGCTTCAGGAGCTTCTTACCGGAAGTCCTTCAGCAGAAACCCAGATGGCAACGATAAATGCAATTATATATCATAAAATATCCTATGCTTTCTGGACCGGTTTTTATCTACTTAGCGATAAACGATTAATTGTAGGACCTTATCAGGGTCCGCTTGCCTGCCAGGAACTGGAATATCCATATGGCGCATGCTGGTTCAGCCTTCTGCATAAAAAGTCATTAATGATTCCCGATGTCGGAAAATTCCCTGATCATATCTCATGCGATAGCCGCTCTAAGTCGGAAATTGTTATTCCTGTGTGGAATTCAAATAATGAAATAATCGGAGTATTCGATATGGACAGCGATAAACAGGATGCTTTCGATTCAGATGACCTTAATGGACTTGAGAGAATAATCGGATTGCTGAAACCCGGATAAAATTATTCTTTCCCCTTTACGAACGTACTTTTGAAGTAAAATTTTCAAAAAGATCCGTGATTTTTTTAACGGAATAGGGTTTGGTAAGTAACTGATCAAATCCTACATCCTTATAATCATCGAAAAATATTTTCGGATTATGTGCTGTGAGAGCTATTACCGGAGTGTAGCATTTTGGTGAGGGAAGAATTTCTCTTATATACTTAGTAGCCTCCAGACCATTCATAACGGGCATTTCGATATCCATCAATATCAGATCAATACTATTATTAATCAATGCATCAACTGCTGCCTTTCCATTTTCAACCGTTATATAGGTATGACCTAAATCTTCAACTATTTCTGAAAGTAGAAGCCGGTTGGTAAAAATGTCGTCTGCAATAATAACATTCAATTTTGACATGGTTTCAGTTTTTAGATAGCTACCCTAACTCGCTAAGAGTCTTTACGATTTTCATACTATTAATTTTAACCATTGATCCCTCGAGATCGATAATCTTATCATGTTTAAATTCAGCCAGAGTGCGTATAAAACTTTCTTTTGTGGTTCCGGCCAATTCAGCCAGTTCACGCCGTGTAAATGGAAATTCAAAATGTTCATTTTGGTAAATTATCTCCGAAAAATACAGGATCACATCGGCTATCCGGCCAGGCAACTGTTTATGCGACTGACTCATGAGCCGATCGAAAATAAACAATCCATCATTTGAAATCCGGTTAATTATTTTTGCGGCAAATCCTCCATTCGAGTGGAGCAACTGATTGAACGTATTTATATCAACAAAGCATATTTCTGATATTTGTATTGCCGAAGCTGAATAGTGATGTGTATCGCCTCCATATATGGATAAGAGCCCTAAGTAATCGCCTGGCATGGCTACTTTGAGAATAATATACTTACCATTCCGACCTTCTTTGAAAATCTTAACCATCCCGTTTTTAATAAACATGATATGGCTAGTACGTGTATTTTGCCGAAATATGATTTCTTTTTTGTTAAAAGTCACTACGTTGCTGTAATCGATAACGCTCTGTAACTCAGTATCATTTAAATAACTTCCAAATGGAATAACATTCTCTTTCTCGACTGTTATAGGCCTATCCATGGAACGTGAATTACTGATTTATATTAAATATAATACAAAAAGTTCAGGATTTGAAATGATTCACTAAAAAGATGAGATAAATCATCTGCAAAAAAATTACTTTTATAATAACGCATAACGATCAATTTATATTTGTCGGTATTTACAGGACTGATGCGTGCGCTAAGTGATTTATTGCATACCTGACACTTGTTTATTCGGTAATTTTTAGTAGCTTTAGATAAAAGTAAGTATCGAGATGGACGAATCAAAGGATTATAAAATATTAGTTGTTGATGATTCCACGACAAATGTTGTATTACTTGAAGCAATTCTTGACGAAAAAGGATATAAAATTGAAACAGCCCTGAATGCTAAAGAAGCTTATGCCATAATAGAAAAAGATACTCCCGATTTAATTTTACTGGATTTGTTAATGCCTAAAATAAGCGGTTTCGATTTCCTTGAAGAAATCAGAAAAAATGAAAAGACCAAGAATACACCGGTTATTGTTGTATCAGCTTTAACTGACGAAGAAAATGTTGAGAAAATACTTAAAATGGGAGCTATCGATTTTGTAAAAAAACCCATCGATTTGCAGTATTTGGTTGAACGAGTCGAGTCCGTTCTCCAGAAGGCATTATAAGTAATTGGTAATTACAACATCTCTAAAAAACACTTGCATAAGTCATCATTATTACTGGATTGGTAAAAAAGAAGTAACCTTTAATCATAAGCCCCGTTGCTACTAATAAAATTCTGTATGATGAAACGGATATTGGTGGTGGAGGATAACAGGTTAGAGCGCAAACTCGTAATGAATCTCCTGCAGAAACACTTTAACAATGATATTATTACCGATGAAGCTTCTACAGGTAGTGAAGCAGTTCAATTACTCTCAAAACTCTCCTATGATTTAGTTATAACCGACCTTGTAATGCCAGGTAAAATTGAAGGAATCCAACTTATCCGGACTGTTATTGAAGAATATCCCTTAATAAGAATTATTGCTATTTCAGGCAGTAAACCATATTATTTATATATGGCTAAAAAGTTAGGAGCCGAGGCTGTTTTTACAAAACCCCTTGTTAATGAAAAAATTATCGAAATAATAAATTATTTGCTTAATTAACTAGAATTAACGAAAGCATCAAAGATTTATTAATTGCTAAGCTTGTTAATGAGGCATATCATCTGCAGCAGGTAAGTAAAATCAATCGATATTTATTTTTATTTCATGTGGAACTTTTAATTTTATTAATGTATTGCTCCT
>CAYUAV010000102.1:5445-9415 GCA_964442665.1 uncultured Bacteroidales bacterium | reverse complement strand
TTTTCCCCCTCTTGGTAGTTATCAGGATAACACCGTTACCACCGGAAGAACCGTAAATTGCGGCAGACGCTGCATCCTTTAAAACTTCAATGGATTCTATGTCACTGGGATTGAGCTTATTCATATCGCGGCCCGGAATGCCGTCGATAACAACCAATGGATTAAATCCGTTGATGGAACTGACACCACGGATCTGTATAGTCCTTGAGGCTCCCGGCATACCACTGGTAGCCGTGACATTAACACCAGCGGCCCTTCCTTCCAATGCTTCATCAACCCGTGCCACAGGAACAGCTTTCATTTCGTCCGATGAAATTGAGGCTACCGAACCTGTCAGATCGCTCTTTTTCTGAGTACCATAGCCGATTACAACAACCTGATCAAGTTCTGTAACAGATTCCTCCATAACAATATTAACTACACTCCTGTCCCCAACAGTTACCTGCTGATCGGCATATCCCACATATGTTGCTACCAATACGGCATCATTACCCGGGATTTTAAGGGAGTAATTCCCGTCAACATCTGTTATTGTACCGGAGGTCGTCCCTTTTATAGCAACACTGACTCCCAGCAAAGGAGCGCCGGTTTTATCAGTAATAGAACCTGTTATTGTCCTTTCCTGGGAATATAGTATTCCCGTAAACAGAAATGAGAGAAAAAGCAAAGTCATTCCTTTCAGGAGAAGATTACAATGCTTTAATCTGTTGAGTTTAATAATTCTAGTCATAGGATAAACATTAGTTAGTGATTAATTTATAATTTTTGGGTTATTCATGTGAATTATAATTCACGTTCACACTTCCGGATCTTGTTATATTGTCATTCTTATATGGCAATCTAATAAAATCCGAATAAGGATTTTCAGAATTTTTAGCTAAAACCATGGTAGCAATCTAATCTGCTTTAGCATAAATATTCTTCTTTTACCTGAACTGCCTAAAAGTATTTATAATATGCTTTTAGCGCTTGTCCGTGGGTAACATATTTTGGTTACGGGGTAACATTGGGAAAAAAATTTCTTTCTCAACTTATCCATTCAAGGAAAATGCTGATCTTATAATTTCCTGATCGCTGCATATTTTATCGCATCCTGACACATTAAACCGGGTTTTTAGCTGGCATTTTTTGGAGTAAAATTGTCATTTTATTGATAATCTTTTATATACGGATAATCAATAAAAAATCAGCAAACTGATTCCACTGAAAACTGTACTTTCGAGAAGGATTTGCCGCATGTACTTATTATACTGTACGGGATTTGGAATAATTAAAGGTAATTATTACTTTTACAAACTGACTCAAACGGACTATTGAGTAAATTCCCTTTAAGTTTTCTCAGAGCCATCAGAAAAAGTAAGAGAAACGTGGTATGAAAAGGTTGATTTTGGTCGTGTTGGTAAAACTCATCTTTCATGTGAACCTGGTTCTTGGGTATCATATTGTAATTCAGGATATCAATGAAAAATACGATCTGCCTAAAAACCGGGTGAACTGTATGTTTCAGGATTCAATGGGATTCCTGTGGTTTGGTATGGCGAACGGATTGTACAAATACGACCTCAATAGTTTTACTAAATATACGCTGGAAAAAAACAGCATAAATGGTTTTCCGACAGCTGATGTGCATGCTATAGCTGAATACGAACCTGGTATATTGCTCATTGGGACGAATAAGGGTTTATTTGTATTCAACACGTATACCGATAGTTACGATTCTGTTTTTTGTACTTCATCTGTTGATTTTGAAAAATTCCAGATCACTTCCGTCCTCCGGCAAAAGAATGGGGTAATATGGATTGGGACTACTGATGGATTGTTTGGTATAAGGAAAATTGAAAATCAAAATAGCAGGTTTGAGTTGCTTTATCAATGCAGCACCGAAAATTCGAATTTAATTTCATCCCATATTGTTGAGATTAAGGAATCAGCAGCAGGAAATATTTGGGTGATGACAATGTCCGACCTCGTGTATTTCAATCCGATTACTGAAGAATTTGAGTCGTATGCTGCTTTTGGTGCAAATTCTTCATTCACTTTCCTCGATAAAGACAGAATATTACTGGGGAGTTTCGGAACCGGCCTGAAGGTATTCAATATGAAAGACCGGTCGTTCGGGGATATATTTTTAATGGATTTTACTGACAATCCCCAGACCCGATATGTTTTCAAGGACAGTAACTCCAAAATTTGGTTTAGTGTTTCCAATGTTGGGTTGATACTTCTCGATTCAATTACGCAATCCAATGAGGCAGAACTTATTTCGAATAAATACGATCAGTATTCCGAGTTGAACTCCAATGTAATCTATCAGATACAACAATCGAGAGACGGGGCTATCTGGATATGTAGTGAAGAAGGGATAAATATGATCAGGCTGAATCCGGATGTTTTCAATTCGTATTCCTGCAAATCAAGACTTAACCCGGAGTTGACCGCAGGCATACGATCGTTGCTCGATTCGGAAAAAGGATTTATCTGGGTAGGGACCCTGGGCAGCGGACTCCTCCTATATAAGCCTGATTCACATACAACTAAAGAGATAAACTTATTAAAATCCGGTGATAAAATAGGTAATAATATTCAGGCAATAATTCAGGACTACAAGGGAAATTTATGGTTAGGTACCGAAGGTGAAGGGGTTATTAATTTCATATTCGATAAAAAAAGTGGGTATACTACAGGCAGAACAGTGAATTACCGGATTTATCCGGAATCATTTCCCAAGAAAACTGTACTCAATGATTTTATAATGTGCCTGTTAGAGGACAGACACAAAAATATCTGGATAGGCACCTGGCATGGGTTGAGCTTGCTCGATTCTGCCGAATTGGCTAAACCGGACCAGTCAAAGGCAGTTATCAGAAATTTTCTGAACGATCCGGACGACAATTCTTCCCTGAGCAACAACACTATTATGAGCCTGATCGAGGACAGGGAGGGGAACATATGGATCGGCACACAGGGTGGAATTAACAAACTCGTACCTTGTCCGGATGGTTTTATATTTGAACATGATTTTAAAAACCAGCTTGGAGCACCTCTCACTGAGAAAAAGATACTCGTGATCAGCGAGGATGACACCTCCAATTTGTGGTTCTCAACCCAGGATGGGGGACTGTGTTATCTGGATACCAAGACGGGTATCTTTACAGAGTACAATTCGGAGAACGGTTTCCTGGATAATATTGTTAACTCGATTACGGAAGACACGCTGGGCATTTTCTGGTTGGGTACAAACAATGGTTTGTGCAGGTTCGATCCTTCAAACCGGTCCTTCAATATGTATTATACCGAAGACGGATTGATATCAAATGATTTCTTTTATCACTCAAACTGTAATGTGGACAACAAATTTTATTTTGGTGGGAATAAAGGTTTGACCATTTTCAATCCGTACGAGATAATTCCCACCTCGATAGAACCAAATCTGGTTTTTACCGATTTCAAATTATTTAACAAATCCGTTGCTACAAATTCCAAGGGTTCACCCTTAAAGAAACATATCAGCTTTTTGAAGGATTTGAAACTGAGACATAACCAGAATTACATTACGCTGGCTTTTGCCGCCCTTAATTACAAACAACAATCCAACTTGCAATACGTTTGCATACTGGAAGGTCTTGAAGAAACATGGAATAAGCTGGACAATGAACGCAAGATAACCTATACGAATTTAAAACCGGGAGTTTACAAATTCAGGGTCAGAGCATACAACACCGGTCATTCCAATAACTCAAAGGAAGCATATTTGAATCTCATTGTGAAACCCCCGGTTTGGAAAACGCCCTGGGCTTATGTAGTATATTGTATTCTATTGCTTGTAATTATTTTGAAATCCTACCAGTTTTTCCTGAACGGGGAAAAGAAAAAACATGCCCTGGAAATTGAAAGGATGAATGCCAAGCGAATTCATGAAATGGATATGATGAAGTTGCAGTTCTACACAAATATCAACCACGAGCTGCGA
>CAYUAV010000102.1:2998-5435 GCA_964442665.1 uncultured Bacteroidales bacterium | reverse complement strand
GCCCCTGACATTAATTTCGGCTCCTCTTGAAACGCTGATGACAGAGAATGTAGAGCAGCACAAAGTACAGTCATATTATCAGCTTATGCTCACCAATGTAAAACGATTGATACGACTGATCGATCAACTGCTTGATCTGAGAAAAATTGAAGAAGGCCATCTTAAAATGGAATGGACAAAAGGCGATGTGATCGATTTCATTAAAAATGAATACGCTACTTTTGAAAGCTATGCTGAAAAAAGGAATATCAACTATACCTTTCAATCCTCCTGTTCACAATTAATATCTTTTTTTGATGTTGATAAATTAGACAAAGTGCTTTTCAATCTGCTGTCCAATGCATTTAAATACACGCCCGACCACAGGAGTATTTCTTTAAAGCTCGAAGAAAAAGAATCGCTGAATCTGCCTAACCGGAAATTCTTTGAAAATTATCTCGAGATAAAAATCTCCGATACAGGATTAGGAATACCAAAAGCATCACTCTCTTCCATTTTTAATCCGTTTCAACAGGTGAGGAATAATAAACCGATCGGTAGTTCAGGTACCGGAATAGGGCTCTCGCTGACCAAAGAATTGATTGACCTGCATAATGGTACTATAACGGTGGAAAGCGAAGTAAACGAAGGTTCGGTCTTTACAGTGCATCTGCCGGTAATCCGGAACTTGCCTGAAACTGCCTCCGAAAAGGAAACAGTAAAACAAACTCCGGATACAGTTGATTACAAAGAAGTTCCCGGTCAAAATGAATCATCTGCAAATAATGCTGATGAAATAACTGCCACCAAACCGACAGTACTTATCGTGGAAGATAATGCCGGGCTAAGGACATTTCTGCATAACGAACGTCATAATTCCTATCAGATCATTGAAACATCAAACGGACAGGAAGGATTGAAAGCTGCTCTGGTTAAAATTCCCGACCTGATTATAAGCGACGTGATGATGGACCTGATGGACGGAATAGAACTCTGTCATAGGATAAAATCTGATCATCGCATAAGTCATATACCGATAATATTGCTTACAGCCAGGCATTCCGAACAGACAATACATACCAGTTTCGATATGGGTGCCGACGACTATATTACAAAACCTTTCAACATATCATTGTTACGAGTCCGTATTAAGAATCTTATAGCCCAGCGGCGCAAACTCCGTAAACTTTATAGCACCGGAAATATTGATTTTACATCCCTTACTACTAATAAAACAGATACATTATTCATGGAGAAGCTTAATCAGGTAATTGAAAAAAATATTGATAATCCCGATTTCAACCCGGTGACATTGGCTTCCGAAATGGCTATGAGCAAGATGCAACTTTATAGAAAAATTGCTGCCTTAACCAATCAGACAGTATATAATTACATCAAGACTATTCGTTTAAACAAAGCAGCCGCTAAGCTTCTGACTACCGATATGCAAATTGCCGAAGTGGCGCTCCAGGTAGGTTTTACTGAACCTTCTAATTTCACCAGGTGTTTTAACCGGCAATTCAATCAAACTCCAAGTCAGTTTGTTAAAGCGCATTCTAAGGAATATTGTGAGGATCTCAGCCATGATTTTCTTTACAATAGTTCAGTGTAATCGCATCAAAGCCTATGGATCAATTAGTGATTCATGTTACATTACCATTCACCCATATTTTGCTCTGCCCAATGTTAATCGGGATCCTCAAGCATGTTACCCCTTCATTAAATTGGGAACACCTCCCCTCCTGATTTAGAAGATGGCAAAGCACTATTTGGAGGTAAATAATCGATCGTTTATTTACATCCTAAGCCATTTAACATGAACAGATATAACATAAAAGCCGTTTTTAGGGTAATATACTGTTGTTTGTAACATTTACAAAGTCATTACGTAAATGGCCTTACCACTACTTACTTCAAAAAATGGATCATGAAGAGAATATTTTGTCTCATACCTGCCCTATTTTTATTATTATTGGCTGTTAAGCCGTTAAACGGGCAAACCACGATAACTGATACCCTTGTTTATGGTACATGGGTCAGTGAAAATTCACCCTACCTTATATTTAATAATATTACCATACCCGGTGACAGTACCTTGGTAATTCAGGAAGGTGTGGATGTGATCTTCCAGGGCCACTATTTTTTCCAGACACATGGTAGTTTGTATGTAAACGGGACCCGGGAAGAACGTGTTGTATTCACGATCAGTGATACCACCGGATTTTCTGATACGTCGATTGTTGCAGGTAGCTGGAAGGGTTTGCTGATAAATCATTCCTATCGTTATTCCGATACCGTCAGGATAAATTATGCCCTGATTGAATATTGCAAGAATTTCGATTTTCAGTTGATTGAACCTCCGGGAAGCATCACATACTGGTATGGAGGCTGTATTTCGGTCAGTTCCTGCCAAAATGTATTATTCTCAAACACAGAAATAAAGAACGGATATCAGAAA
>CAYUAV010000102.1:0-2988 GCA_964442665.1 uncultured Bacteroidales bacterium | reverse complement strand
GAGGCATAACGGCACTGGATAGTGATATTAAAATGATCAATTGCTATATCCATAATAATATTGCCGATGGAACCGCTGGCGCGATCTACACTATTTTTGGCAGTTTGGCACTGATTAATTCCGTTATTACAAACAATACGGCATATCATGGCCTCGCCAGTGGTATGTATAATTCCTCTCCGCCTGTAATAACCAATTGTCTTATTGCATACAACAACACTTATAATGATTATCATGAAGGAAATATACAGTGGCAGGTATCAGGAATATCTGGTACTGATACGAATATGTATTATGTTAAGAATTCCATTATTTATAATCCGGGGGAAACGGACTTCTTGGTCTCCCACCCGGGAAGAGATGTATACTATGTAAATTGTATCATGTCGGTACATAATTATAAGATAGGTACTCATATCAATGTCCAGTATGGAGATCCGGAATTTTCCGATCCTCCGGCAGATGCAGGTGCCGAATATTTTGCGGAACTTGAAGACTGGAGCCTTAAAGAAACATCGATGGCAATCGATACCGGGGTATATGATACCCTGTTACCATTCCTTGATATTATCGGAAATCCCAGGATTTATAACGGAGAAAGCGGTACCGTTGATGTGGGTCCCATCGAATTTCAGGGTGTGCGAATCATTCCTGAACAGCCTCCCGGATATTTGTGGGAGTCAACAGCGAATGATATGAGAATCTATCCCAATCCTGCAAGAGACATTATCACGATTGAATCGTCCAGGCAAATAGAGCAGATAAATGCATTTAATATGCTTGGCAGAAGAGTCCTGTCATGTCAGAAAACTGAACTGACCCGGCTGGATCTGACCGGTTTGCCGGCAGGGATCTATTTTATTCAGTGCATTTCCGGCAGTCAGACAATTGCCATGCAAAGGATAATCAAAGAATAGGGTTCCGGTCAGGAAGATGAAAGAGTTTTACTCTCCAATCATCTTCACTGCTCTTATTCCGGCTTGTTACAATAAGAAGCACAGGATCATTAACCCCAAAAAATTTTGTGACCCCTATCACTCTGAACAGTTTTAATTATTAACCGACCTGCACTTAGTTTTATCTTGATCATTACCCAGGAAGTAAAAATTTTTTAAGCGGAATTTCAACTTCTTAAACAATCGATCAAGGAAACTCTGAAATTGAATTGCAGAATTCCGGTGATCCTCATTCAGAATGGATACTTTTCGATATACTTTGAGGTGTTATCCTGAAAATCATAACTTTGAGAAGAATTACAATCTAACTGATAGTTATGAAAACAAATTTAACCCTGAAAAAATGCATCGTTATATTTAATACTACTCTACTCGCTGTTGCAGTGCATTCCCAAATTTATCTCAATCCGGATGCTCCAATTGATGATCGCATTGATGATCTTCTTGGCAGAAAAGATCGGTCAGATGACTCAGGCGGAAAGAGCCGCAATTGATGGTAACAGGCAAGTAATCTCCAGCTTCAGACTAGGTTCCATTCTTAGTGGAGGAGGAAGTGTACCTTCACCGAATACAACGGCGGAATGGGCAGATATGTACGATGACTATCAGGCATATACACAAACAACTCCCTTACAGATCCCTCTGTTATACGGTGTCGATGCAGTCCATGGACATAATAATCTTCGGGGTGCTGTTATCTTCCCGCATAATATTGGATTGGGATGTACGAATAATCCTGATCTTGTGGAACAGTGTGCACGGATTACAGCCCTTGAAGTATCGGCAACAGGAGTTGACTGGACATTCAGTCCGTGCGTTGCGGTACCGCGTGATGAGCGCTGGGGAAGAACCTATGAAGGATTTGCCGAAACACCGGAACTGGTAGAAATTTTTAGTGAGGCGTCAGTATTGGGTTATCAAACTGATTCACTTGGTAAGGAACACTCCATTATTGCCTGTGCCAAACACTATGTTGCCGATGGCGGAACGCTAAATGGAGTTAATACGGGCGATGCACAAATTACCGAAGAAGAATTGAGAGCAATACATCTGCCCGGATATTTAGCAGCAATTGATGCCGGTGTGGCAAGTGTAATGGCATCGTTCAGTTCTTGGAACGGTTCGAACTGCCATGGCGATTCATACCTGCTAACAGATCTACTCAAAGATGAGCTGGGATTTGAAGGATTTATAATATCCGATTGGGACGGTATCAGTCATTTGAATACCGATTATAGCCTGGGGGTTAAACAAGCGATTAATGCCGGTATCGATATGGCTATGGTTCCATACAACTATGAGACTTTTATTACCACTCTGACAGCACTTATTGGTAGCGGAGATGTATCGGTGGAAAGAATAGACGATGCTGTAAGACGGATATTGCGGGCAAAATTTCAAATGGGACTTTTCGAAAATAAATATACTGATCGTTCCCTGTTTGATACGGTCGGGTGTAATAGTCATCGTCAGGTGGCACGACAGGCTGTGCGTGAGTCGTTAGTGCTGTTGAAGAACAATGGAATACTGCCATTGAGTAAGACAGGCACAAGAATTCTGGTACTGGGAAGCAAAGCCGATGATATTGGAGTCCAATGCGGCGGATGGACCATCAGCTGGCAGGGATCATCAGGTAAAATAACCGAGGGGACAACTATTCTCGATGCAATTAAGGATATACAAGGCAGCGAGAATGTCGAATCCAGGACCACCCCTCCTGCTACTTATGATGCTGATGTTGCTGTGGTTGTTGTGGGCGAAATGCCCTATGCTGAATCAGCCGGCGATGATCCTGACCTCAGCCTCTCTGCTTCCGATGAAAACCTGGTTTATAGTCTGCATAACCTCGGCATTCCATTTGTAACCATTCTGTTATCGGGCCGACCTATGATTATTAATGATGCACTGGATTATTCAGATGCATTTGTTGCAGCGTGGTTGCCGGGAACAGAAGGTGAAGGTATTACAGATGTACTTTATGGTGATTACGATTTTACAGGAAAACTTTCCTATGCCTGGCCTGAAGCAATGA
>CAYUAV010000101.1:0-9483 GCA_964442665.1 uncultured Bacteroidales bacterium | reverse complement strand
CTCATCCGAGGCCGAAGCAGCAGCCATAGCGTTGAAGGCCGGATGCGACCTGAATTGCGGAATAGCTTACCATCATCTTAAAGAAGCCGTTGAAAAAGGATATTGTACCGAAGCAGATATCGATACTGCGCTGAAACGTTTATTCAAGGCACGTATGGAATTGGGTATGTTTGATCCCGATGAAATGGTCCCTTACAATAAAATTCCTTATGAGGTAAACGATTGCCCTGCACATCGTCAGCTTTCCATCAGTGCGGCACAGCAATCGATAGTACTATTAAAGAATGAAAATAATACCCTCCCGCTCTCCAGAAATCTGAAAACTATTGCCGTTATCGGGCCCAATGCCAATGTGCCTGAAGTAATGTATGGTAACTATAATGGTTATCCTTCGAAATTCATAACTCCCTTCGAAGGAATAAGAAATGAAGTGTTGTCTCTGACAAAAGTGATTTATGCAAAGGGCTGTTCTTACCATACCGACTATATTGAAAAAGAAACCATACACCAGCAATACCTCAGTTCGGAAGGAAAACCCGGACTTATTGGTGAATATTTCAATAATCGAAACCTGGAAGAAACTCCTTTTATAGTACGTACCGATTCTGTCGTTAACTTCGGATGGTTTAACCGGTCGCCCGTTCAGGGAATGACGCAGGAAGATTTCTCCATTCGTTGGCATGGGGAAATTTTGGCTCCGAAAACCGGGATGTATACTATTTATCTAACGGGTGACGATGGTTTCCGTTTATATCTGGATGACAAAATGGTTATTGACGCCTGGAAGGATGGCTGGAAAGCCAAAAGCGCGTCGGTTCATTTTAAAGAAGGAATCAGTCATAGTATCGAAATTGATTATTATCAGCATACATGGAGTGCACGAATTGCCCTTGAATGGGGATTACCTCAGGATAATATTGAACAACAAGCTCTTGATATAGCAAAACAAAGCGATGTTGTTGTATTTGTTGGCGGACTCTCTCCGGAACTTGAAGGTGAAGAGATGTATGTAAATCTTTCCGGTTTCAGGGGAGGCGACAGGTTATCAATCGATTTACCGGAAATGCAGGTTGAGATGCTGAAAAAACTTCAATCGCTTGGTAAACCCGTTATTCTTGTTTTGTTAAACGGAAGTGCACTGGCTATAAACTGGGCCGATGAAAATTTGCCGGCGATACTCGAAGCCTGGTATCCTGGACAGGAAGGAGGGACTGCCATCGCCGATATACTATTTGGCAATTACAACCCGTCGGGCCGCCTTCCGGTAACTTTCTACAAATCGGTCGACCAGCTTCCTCCCTTTGTCGATTATGATATGAAAGGTAGAACCTATCGCTATTTCAAGGACGAACCCCTTTATGCATTCGGGTATGGGTTAAGCTATACCAATTTTACTTATAGTAACCTTAAGGTACCCGAAAAAAATTCAACCGGGAAAAATCTGATTATTGAAGTAGATTTAGAAAACACGGGAGAATTCGCAGGTGATGAAGTCGTTCAACTTTATATTAAACATACCTTGCAGGAAATTCAGGTGCCTATCCGGGCGTTGCAGGGATTTCGGAGAGTCCATCTTAAAAAGGGTGAAAAGAAAACCGTGAGATTTACACTTTCACCCAAACAGCTTTCAGTTATCAACGATAATAACGAACGCATAGTACAACCCGAAATGGTTGAATTCTTCATCGGCGGACAACAACCTCATGACGACCTGGCAGTACCGGGTAAAATTCTTAAAGCAACTGTCCGGCTCGAAGGACAAGCGAACAAAATCGATCAGCTTAATCCGTAAAAATATCATAGGTATTAATATCTTTTCTTTTCCTGCTATTCTCATATCGGACATTATTTGTTAGGTTAGCAGGAAAAGAATTTTCATATGACTATGTCACTCACTGATCAGATCATTATCCTTGCATACCTGGCGGTAAGTATAGGTATAGGAATATATATGTCGCGCCGGGCTAGTCGCAGCACGGGTGACTTTTTTCTCAGCGGGCGGAATCTTCCCTGGTATATTGCCGGCACCAGTATGGTAGCAACAACGTTTGCGGCCGACACTCCACTTGCTGTTACTGAACTTGTGTCGAAAAACGGAATAGCAGGGAACTGGCTCTGGTGGAACATGCTGTTTGGTGGCATGCTTACAGTTTTCTTTTTCGCACGCCTGTGGCGACGTGCCAATATCCTTACAGATGCCGAGTTTGTGGCAATACGATATAGTGGTTACGAAGCCAGGTTCCTAAGAGGTTTCAGGGCTTTATATATCGGAATTGGCATGAACGCCATAGTGATGGCGTGGGTTAACCTGGCTATGGTAAAAATCATTCGGGTAATGTTTCCGGAATTAACACTGTTCGGTATAGAGCAGGCAAAACTTTTAGGGATTACATTTTCATCACATGAGCTTGTAGTTGGACTTATGATGCTGTTTGTTGCTCTTTACTCGGCTTTATCGGGGCTATGGGGTGTATCGCTCACAGACAGTTTCCAGTTTATAATGGCAATGGGAGGTAGTATAACACTAGCAATATTTGCATTAAAACATGTGGGTGGTATAATGCATCTGAAAGCACAACTGGCTCATGTAAAATGGATTTTCGACTTCATACCGGAAGTAGGCAAGAATACGGCCCCCGCCTCAGGTTCGATGGGATTGCTGAAGATGAGTGTGACCGGATTAGTAGCCTACCTGGGTGTTCAATGGTGGGCCAGCTGGTATCCCGGGGCTGAACCCGGCGGTGGCGGATATGTAGCCCAAAGAATGATGTCGGCAAAAGATGAAAAACATTCCCTTTTAGCCACCCTGTGGTTCCAGATAGCCCATTATGCGCTTCGGCCCTGGCCATGGGTAATCGTTGCATTGGTAACACTTGTAATGTATCCAACTGTAGCAGACAAAGGTGAAACCTATGTTATGGCTATCCGCGATCTGTTACCTTCGGGTTTGCTGGGGCTGATGCTGGCTGCTTTCCTTGCTGCCTATATGTCGACTATAGCATCCCATACGGTATGGGGAACCTCTTACATTATTAACGACTTCATCCGGCCCCTCTATAAGTCGCGTCTGAATGAAAAAAATTATGTAGCTATTTCAAGGATCACAACATTCATCCTGATCATTTTTTCCTTCTTCATAACATCGCAATTAAAGGAAATAAGTGCAGCATGGAAATTTATCCTGGCCTGCAGCGGTGGAATCGGATTAGTGCTTATACTCCGCTGGTTCTGGTGGCGTATTAGTGCCTGGTCGGAAATTGCGGCTATGATCGCTCCGTTTTTTATCTACCCTGTTTTATACTTTCGTTTTAAAATGAGTTACGAAAGTTCTTTGCTTATTATTGTAGCATGGTCAACCCTGGTGTGGATAATGGTTACTTTCTTAACACGCCCGGTTAAGGATCAGAAACTGAAAGAATTTTACAGACAAATTCACCCGGGAGGAAAGGGATGGAAAAAAATTGCTGCCGAAGTACCCGATATAAAGGGCGATACCGGCTATTTGCAACTCTTTGTTAACTATATCTGCGGATGCATTCTCGTAATGTTCAGCTTGTTTGGATTTGGTAAGATAATATTTCACGATTATTTTGAAGGAATTATTTATCTCATCATTGCCTTGGCAGCAGGAGGAGTTGTCTATTTCAATCTTTCCCGGACAGGATGGAAAAAGGTGTTAAAGTAGTCTGATCATCAGGATAGAAAATGAAAGTGTTTTTTATAAGCTTAGAAGTCCGGAACGTTTCTGAATTTCCTGCTAAAAAATATCCTGTAGCTTCACTTTTCAATGCCCGTTATGGCAGAATGGGTCATCACCCAGTTATTACGATTCTTCTCAAAGTCAGCTTCGCCAAACATATATCCAACCCGAAACGATAACCTGGCTTTATCTATATTTTCATTAAAAGCAATAAATGAAACATCCGGATGAGTTTCGATATGATAATAGCCTCCCCAATGACCCGGAATAATAGCAAGATAGGTTTGCAGAAAATCCAGACGCTCCTGCGATTCGCCTGTCGGTGAGGCAGGATTCATAATACTCCCCGTGCCCAATGGATTATATTCTGCTCCGAGAAATGTATAAATAGCCTCATGATAATCCGGGGTAAGATAGAGTATGGTTTTACCATCGATATGTATTTCGGGCCTGAAATCACCAATTGAATCCCTTTCCTCATAATCTTCGCTGTCAAAGGAATAATTATAGTAAATACAATTTTGTACTACGGCAAAACGATATCCTTCATAAAGCTCACCCCATTCATGCTCGCCCAGTCTGCTGATATCAAAAGGATTATAAAAGACCTGAAAAATCCTGTACACATCCCGCTCAATCTCGCTATCTATTGAGTCAAAAGGCTTTGAAGAAATATTATTATTCCATTCATTCAGGATATCCATGTATTTACTTTCAGATTTATGACTGTATGCGTCTTCAAGGGCATCGACAATAACACGTACAGACCTTGATATAAATGGACGGTTGGTTTCCTCTTTCTCACATGAAGTGCTCAGAAGAATTATAAAAAGCATTATTGAAATATGTTTTTTCATGGTTATTGAAATTCTTAAATACAGGCATAAGATGGTGAATGGATGATTTTGGTTGCTTATCTTCCAAAAAAAAATCTCAATTCCTGAAACAATTTTAAATAATACTGTTCAGAGCATTACCATTGTAATGATAACGTGCTGTTTAAACGTATATAATTCCCAAAATTATATCCATACTTTTTTAATAGATCATTAGTTAAATGAAAAATGGTTATTATTCCTCCAATCAGGTAAATGATGAATATTTTACTTCAATCGATGGAGATTAATGATAAAATGCTTAACTTAATCTAACCTGTACTTTCATTTGAAAGTGGATGTAACCTATAATTTCAGGTTATGCACAGTGCCAATTACAAAGTAATGTTGTCAGTTATTCATACCCTGTTCTCTAAGTTAGTTAGAAAGCTAGTGCAGTTTACTGAGATGAAACTAATTATCCTGTTTTGTTTTTTCTCAATAAATACATTCACCGGTTTATCGGCTCAAAAACCTCCATTGCGTTTTAAACATTTATCTGTAACCGATGGCCTGTCGCAAAGCTGGGTAAGATGTATCCATCAGGATAGTTACGGATTTATATGGTTTGGTACAGGGGCTAATGGATTAAACAAATACAACGGGTATGAATTTACAGTCTACAAAAACAACCCAAGAATCAAAAACAGTTTGTCAAATAATTCAATAACTGCAATTTATGAAGATCACAACAGAAATTTATGGATCGGTACTCAAATCGGACTTAATTTATATGACAGGGAAAATGATGGATTCGTAGTTTATCCTGGCATCGAAAACCAGTTCATTACCGGATTTTGTGAAACCAGGGATAGTAAATTATTTGTAATAACTGTAAATAATATTTATGAAATAAAACCTGCCGATATGTCTGCCAAACCATATTGCATTCAGGCCGGAGGATGTCTCACAGATATCTTTGTGGATGCCATTGTAGAGGATGACTTCGGCAATTTATGGTTAGGCAGTACCAATGGTTTGTATCGCCTGGATACAGTGAATAAATCGTTTACCATATTTTATCATAATGAAAATGATCCTACAAGCATCAGCGATAATATACTGGAAAGTGTGTATAAGGATACCAAAGGGCGCATCTGGATTGGAACAGTGAATAACGGCTTAAGTCTTTTAAAATATAAAGATGGTCAGTATACAAATCCGTTTTTTATCAACTTCAGCCACGATCCACTGAATGAACACAGTATTAATAAAGGAAGAATACGCGATATCCTGGACGATGGCTCAGGAAAATTATGGATAGGAATTGAAAATGGCGGTTTGGATATTCTCGACCTGCAAAGTATGGAAACAGGGGAAATTGTATTTACTCATAATAAAAATATTAAGTACGAGGAAACAAGCCTTTCAAACAATTCCATTTATTCACTCCTGAAAGATAAACAGGGTACGATCTGGATAGGAACATACGGAGGCGGAATAAATTATTATAACGACTTGTTATTCAAATTCGATCACTTCACAATTCCCTCCGGAAATAATATTGTTAACGTTATTTATAAGGAGAACGACAATTTGTGGATCGGTACGGAAGGAGGTCTTTATGTCTTTAATTCCAACATGGATAAAGTTGATTTTTACGAACATAATTCTAACAATAAAAATAGTATCGAATCAGATGCAATCTGGGCTATATTCAAAGATAGTCGGGATAATTTCTGGATCGGTACATGGGATGGAGGTCTGAATTTATTTAACCGGAATAAAAAGAGTTTTACACATTATTTGCACAAGGATAACGATACGAACAGTATTGGCGGAAATAATATATTTGCTATAATCGAAGATACCGATGGATATCTATGGATTGCCTGTATGAATGGCGGCTTAAACCGTTATGATTACAGAACGAATACTTTTAAAGTCTACCGCGCCAATTTTCAGGCGGCAAACAGCATTTCCGGCGACTGGGTAAGAACATTATTTATCGATAGTTATGGTTACTTCTGGATATCTACTTCTGTTGGGGTAGACCTGTTTGACCGAGAAACTGAAACTTTCACAAATTTCACGCATAATTCAGAAGATTCTACAAGTATTAGTTATAATGGAGCCATTGTATTTTTTGAAGACAGTAAAAGAAATTTCTGGCTTGGTACAGAGGGAGGGTTAAACTGCTTCATCAGAGAAGATTCTACATTTGTATTTTATCAGGAAGAAGACGGATTACCAGATAACACAATCAAAGGCATATGTGAAGATGAACATGGAAATCTTTGGTTAAGCACTAATAAGGGCATTTCAAAATTTATTAATGGTACGATGCTTCCGGAAAATCCTGAATTCGAAAATTTTAATATTAATGATGGGCTGCAGGGAAATGAATTTAACCGGCGTTCGTATTTTAAAGATAATAATGGATTTATGTATTTTGGAGGTACAAACGGTTATAATGTATTCAATCCCGATAGTATTAAAAGAAACACCTACGTTCCACCTGTTCTTCTCACTGATTTTCTTCTGTTTAACAAACCTGTAAAAATAAATGACAAAAATTCACCCTTAAAGCAGGAAATCGGCATTACAAAACAAATTACCTTATCATATAAAGAAACTGTCATTACCTTTGAGTTCGCTGCACTTAATTATTTGGCTCCGGAAAAAAACCAGTACCAATATTTCATGGATGGTTTTGACGAAGACTGGCATGATGTGGGTAATAAAAGAGAAGCCACTTATACTAACCTTGATCCGGGAAAATATGTTTTTCGTGTAATAGGCTCAAATAATGACGGAGTTTGGAATGAAGAAGGAGCCTCGGTAAAAATTACTATTTTACCGCCCTGGTGGAAAACCATCCTCTTCAGAATTATCGTAGTAATTTTTATTATAAGTCTGATCATTGGCTTTTACTATTACAGGCTAAATCAACTCAACAGACAAAAACATCTTCTGCAGGACATGGTTAAACAAAGAACCCGGGAAATAGAAGAGAAAAATAACATTCTGCTGCAACAGACCGACGAACTTAATGAAATCAATACAATTCTTGAAGAAAGGCAACAGCGTATCGAAGAGCAGGCTGAAGAACTGCGAACCCAGGCCGAAGAATTAAGTAATACAAATAAAACACTGGTTACATTGAATGCCACAAAAGATAAATTTTTCTCGATAATTGCTCACGATCTGAAAAATCCGTTTTCCTCGATCCTGGGATTTTGTGAAGTTCTTGCCTTACGCTACGACAAGTATGATGATGCAAAACGCAAACATCTGATCGGAGTTATCGATCGTTCAGCCCAGAACGTCTTTAAATTACTCGAGAACCTCTTGCAATGGTCACGCTCACAAACCGGGAATATTAAATATACACCCGAGGAATTCAATGTTTATGAAGTTGTTCAAAGTATTCAGACCTTGCTCGAAAATTCACTGATCGAGAAAGGAATAAAATTCAATTATGACATCCCTAAAAACCTGACAATTTATGCCGATAAAAATATGATATATACCGTGATCAGAAACCTGGTGACAAATGCTATAAAATTCACCGAGTTGGGCGAAGTCAGCGTAACAGCCGGCGAATTGAATGATTTCATCAGAGTGAGTGTAACCGATACAGGCAGCGGAATGCGTAAAGAAATCATCGATAAAATATTCGAGATTGAGAAATCAAAATCGACAGAAGGCACACGCGGTGAACCAGGTACCGGCCTTGGATTGATCATCTGTAAAGACTTCATTGAAAAAAACGGAGGAACAATAGGTGTCGAGAGTGAAGTGAATAAGGGATCGACTTTCTATTTTACTATTCCAAAGAAATCCACATAATTACTTCTTGCAGCAAAGATTTACTTGATGACCCAACCTTATTGAGTGAACCGTTTTATTTTCCGGAATAAATTAATTAACTTAATTGAAGGGATCAGGCCCTCTTCATTCATGCTATATTAATACCAAATGAGGTATATAGTACTTATAGTTTTAAGCTTTCTGATGACTCTCAGCGCAGAAGGACAAAAACCGCAGCTTCAGTTTAAACAATTAACGCTTGATGATGGTTTGTCTTCATCGTCTATCACATGCATCCATCAGGATTCGAAGGGATATATGTGGATAGGAACTAGCGATGGGTTAAACCGTTATGACGGGTATACATTTAAAATTTATAAAAACAATCCTTCCAACCCGAATAGTCTGTCGCATAATTTCATATCTGTAATTGTTGAAGACAGGAACAAGAATATATTCATCGGCACATCAAATGGCTTGTCAATGTATACTTGGAATAGTGACAATTTCTTCAATTATATGTATGAAAGCACTTCACCTTTTTACGGACTAAATTTCATTATACGGTACATTGAACTCGATTCGCTGGATAATATGTGGTTATCAACCGATATCGGTTTATTATACTTTGACAGAAACAAAAATACCAATACAAGTTATTCACATAACCCGGAGGATAAATTCAGTATTAGTTCAAACGATGTTGAATGTACCTTTATGGACGACAAAGGCAGATTATGGGTTTCGACACGATGCGGACTTAACCTGTTTCAGCCGGCTTCAGGTCATTTCAATCATATAAAGAGCTGCTATGATCGTTCATTGGATATTTCTGATACATATTTTCAGAAAATTGTACAGGATCATGACGAAAATATTTGGATCGGAAGTTATGAAGGCCTTTTTTACTGTAAAAATTCCGCCATACGAGATGCCGAAGAACTCCCGGATTTGATGCGTTTTGCCCACATTCCCGGCGATCCGTCGAGCCTTTCGAACAATCGTGTGCTGTCATTGTATGTCGATAATGAGGGAAAATTATGGATTGGAACGGAAAACGGAGGACTGAACTTATTTGATCCGACAACTCAAACATTCTTCGTTTATAAAACCGATCCCTATAATATGAAAAGTCTGAATAACGAATCCATTAAG
>CAYUAV010000100.1:0-9504 GCA_964442665.1 uncultured Bacteroidales bacterium | reverse complement strand
GGAAGGTTTTAAATCCATATACTTTTATTTTTTTGTAAAGGTATATAATGTTAGAAAATAACACAAATAATTGTTGTAATATATTACAATTTTTTATTGACAACTTATTCACTTTAAGTGAATGCTTTACCCTAAATAAACGAGATATTAAACGATATTTTTTGAAACAAAGGAAATGAGTTGCTAACATATAGCCAAGTTCATATTAGGATATTTCGGACTAAACAAACTCCTACATGGTCTTCCTAGATAATTTAGATTGTCTTCTACTGGAATAGGTTGATACTTTTTGAAAAAAATAAGTCAGGGCTTAACAATAAATCCCAAAACGAATTGAGAAGTAAAAATTTCACGAAAAGCACATCTATTCACCTTTGTTTTCAGGTTATTTTCTGGAATATTAATTGAATAATACGAAAAAAATCAGCGCAGTATTAACAAATATGCGCTGAAAACTACCTGATTTATTAAAAGGTAAAATTAATTTAAGAAAAGCTCACAAGTTATCTGAGAATTATCTTTCTTTCAAGAGAATATTTATTAGTTCATCATCAGGTTTCAGTGATACCTTATTCTTCTGATCAAAAAAATAAATTCCAAAATCGCCCTTATATTCCCAGTTGCACCAAGCTATGTTGTTTTCTTCAAAGACAGAAACAATATCCTTATAGTAGGCTAATCTGTCCTCCCGAGCTACCGTAGGCAGGCATCCAAATTCGCCACAGTATAACTGCAAATTTTTATCTTTCGCGTACTCAATTGCTGTTTCAAAGACTTTTAATAATCTCTCCCGATTAAAAACTTCACGAGATTCAGCCACTTGCTTTACGAGAGCCTCATTTGTTGTATCCACAAATTGAGTATAATCTTCATCTGTAATAACCTGACCGGGATAGTGCACCATACCCTGGTAATCTTTCATGGGTGTCCAGTCGGCTTTATAATGAGTAAAAGCCATTGGCGCATAGGTATGAAAACTTAGGATGATATTTTTATCACCCTCTGGTATTTCAAGAAATTTCATATAAACTGCCACTTGCCACATATTCGGGCCAACCACAAGTACTCTTTCGGGTTCCAGCTTCCTGAGTACGGAAATAACTTTGTTCAATAGTTTATTCCAATCTTCATGATCCGGTGCTACGGCTTCATTAAGAATTTCATATGCCACCATATCATTTGGATATTTTTTCAGTCTTTCTGATAACTGTATCCACATGTTAATCAGGTTTTCCTGTGCAGTTGAATCTGTCCATAACGAATTATTGCCTCCTTCATTGGCCGCGTTAAAATGATGAGAACGTATCACGTGTAAGTCCACAATGGCTCTCAGATTATATTTGGCACACCAGTCCAGACATTGAGTTAAGTGCCAGAATGCCAATTCATTTTGATTACCTAAGGAATCCCACATTTCAATCTCGTCAATTGGAATTCTGACATGATCATATCCTATACTATCAATAAAACGGATATCTTTTTCAGTTATCAGCTCATACTTAGGTACCCATCCGAAATCCTGGGAGAGCCAGTGACTAAGATTAACTCCCCGATGAATGATGAATCCAGAGGGGTTCATTGGTTTCTCCGGTATGGACGTTTTACATGATATACTCAGGAAGATAACAAACAGGAAAACTGCAGGCAGCAGGATAAAATTTAATTTTATGGATTTCATGTCATAAAGGGTTATTAGCATTTATTGTATGATTCACGTTGCGAACAGATTAGTAGTATCCCAGGATAAATAATTTTCAGTTATACATTGTTATTGTTTGATAAACTTACTAACGCTGTTGATTCCCTGTCCTTCCAGCCTGATGAAATAAATTCCGTCTGCAAATTTTGAAATATCAATTGAAATTTCATTGTGGCTGAACCTAGCCGAACTGACCTTCTTTCCGCTGAAATCAAATATGTTCAATGTTGCACCCGGAATAAGTATGTCGGTTCGAACAGTTATAAAGGCATGCGCCGGATTGGGAAAAACCGTGAGTACATCGGCATCATATTTTATTTCATCATGCATACCTTCGGGGGATAGTATTTTGAAACGAATAGGGTAGGAATACATAAGGGTATCGTGAAGTTTTGTCTGCAACCGAAAGTAATGATATACATTCTGGTCGAGGCCGGAGAGGAATATACTGTCGGCATCGGGTGCCAGAGTGGCATAAGCAGTAAAAAGATTTCCCACTTGTTTTTCAACTATAATACTATCATTCTGTGTTGTTCGATTATTCCACCTGAGAACAGCATTTGAATCAGATACTTCACATCGCAATGAGGTAGGGGATTCTTTATAGGTATAAATGATCACATCCTTAACATCATTCCAGTTACGAGTGTTTCTGTCATAGGTTTGAAAATTTCCGTTGTCATCCCAAACATTGAATGCCATATTGTTTTTTATTGCTTGTTCAACAATTGTTGCATAGTATATCATTCGGGAATTATAATCACATTGTTTCACTGCTCCGCATTCATCAAGGGTAACAGGGATTGAATTACTTTCTGACCATGAATTAACCTGTGAAAATATGGAAGCAGTCGCATTAATATCACTGGCCGACCCATAGGTACCTTGTGCCAGACCGGCAAAATTCCAAGGATCATAAGAATGAAAATATCCGATCAGATACGGATCATCCTGATCGGGGATAGCAGTTGATATAAGTTGGTTGCTTCCTGAATAAGAAGTCCCTGAAAACACAACCAGGCGTGTCGGATTCGTTTTCCTGATAATCGATAGTATACGGGTGTTATATGAATTCAGACTTGCCTGCGACATGTCATGGGGTTCGTTTAGCATCTCAAATAAAAGGTGGTCCGATTTATTCATGAAACGATTCGATACCTGGCTCCATATACTGTCGTATCTCGCTATGGTATCCGCCCTGGCAACAGGATTCGACATGGTATCGATTGACTTGATACCATCTTCGTGGTGTGCATTGATGATAACGTATAATCCCCTGTCCAAAGCCCAGGTGACGATTGTATCAACCCTGTCCAACCAATCAGGATCGATTGTATAGGGCAGCGTTTTTGACACATGATACCTCCATGTAACGGGTATTCGAACACAGGTGAAACCAGCATTCTTAAAATCATCAAAGTAATATTCCTGAATTAACGGATTTCCCCATGAAGTTTCTGTTGGTGTCGCATCAAGCGAATTGCCAAGATTAATACCGCGGGTCATTTCGCTGATTGCCACGGCAGGGGTTAGCTGGCCGTCTAAACCGACAGAGGTCCATATCATCAGACCTGCGATCAGTAATTTTTTTATACGTTGTATCATACCTTTCACAAAATAAAATGACTCTTTATTAAAATTTCGTCTTCACATTTTGATGCGGGTATCGGAATACAAGTATCCTGATTCTAAAATTATTTCTATTTACAAAAAGCAATAATTGCTTTACAAAAATTGCAGACATTGTTTAATCCTTGTCAGCAAGGAATTCGGTAGGACTTAGGTGTGTCATGTTTTTGAATACGCGGTTGAAATTGCTCGGACTGTTAAATCCAACCCTGTAAGCAATTTCACTACTATGCAGATTTGATTCCTTAAGGAGTCTTTGAGCCTCATTAATACGAATCATATTAATGTAGGTTTTGACATTGCATTGATACTGTGATGAAATGGTCTTGGCAATTTTTCTTTGGCTAACACTGGTTTGTTTTGATATCAATTGAAGACTCAAGGCTGAATTAGAAAAATTTTTATTAATATAGTCCAGGAAATCTACTTTTGATGATTGAGAAGGTTCCAGTTTAACGGCATGATAATTAATGGTTAAGGTGTTAGATTTTTTCTTTGGATGAGTTTTAATGTAATGATTCAACATTGTTAAAGCAAATATTGATAACTGGATAAGAACCATGAGTAATATTACGAATACATTGTTACGATAAAATATAATTGAGTAGATACTGATTGATTGTTCTATGTTCTGTTCCGGCGTGAGGCCAGTTGCAAGTGCTACCCGGTGCATCTTTTTCCAATCTGGTTTATTTATCTTAGCAGGAGATAAGTTATATTTATCAAACCACCAATCTGGTTCTGAAAAATTTCGAATCGATAACCTGAAAGATTCACGATTTGGATTGATTTCAAAATATTTACATAAAGGTCTATATCCTAATGGCCTACCTTCAAACAAAGAAATTGTATCTGTTAACATAAGATATGCAAAAACAGAACTTATTCCTTGACCGGCAATTTCAATTTTAACACGATTAAAGTGTAAGATATCAAACTCGTTTCCCATGCTATCGGCAAATCCTATTCCAACATAGGGACGGAGAAAACCCTCTTTTAAGATATAGTGCATTACTGCAGAGGAATCTGAAAGATCCGTGGATTTAATAATTGAGATTCCATTGTCCAAACTATCATTATAAAAGTCTACAATGATATTTTTATTTTCAGGAAAAAAAACCAAAGGTTCTTTTTGGTAAAAAATAAAATAGCATACAATTAGTGCTATAAGGCTGAAACTATTAATAAAAAGGTTTTTTTTGCTTTTAAAAAATTCCTTTAAAAAGTAAGAATTCCTGATATGTGGGGTCTTTTTGTTCATGCATAAAAAAACAATTCTACTAAGAAACAAATATAATGAGTTATTTAACTGATATCAAAAAAGAAAGAAATAGTATAGACGATAATAAATTCAGATTGAATTTAATTATGATATATCGTATGATTTCAAAAACTAAGTTTTATCCTCAATTGCCATTTCTCAAAAAGAAGGATTTTTATGTTATCTCTTATACTTAAATAAATTAAAACTTTTTGAGGCATATAAAGTCTCACAAAACGCACTTTATTAATAGAATTATTTTATGTTGTCCTTTTGTCTTTACTGGGGCCAGTTCGTTAAGGGTTTATCATGTTTATGACACCGATAGCTTTTTCTAATACTTCATCTTTCCCCTCTGCAATATCATCCGCTTTCTTCCGGATCACCCAATCGGGCGGAATTCCGGTTCCTTTGTAACTTACCCGGATGTTTGAATTTGAAAAATGTTTCAGCTACCGGAGATAAGAAAAATTGAATTCAACCCGAAAGAAATAATCATACTTAAATACATACTTTTCTTCCTGTAAAACCCCGTCATTGTCGGGTCCTGTACAAATAATCTCTCTCTCCGGAAATCTTTTCGATCCTGTGAAACCATTGCCGGCATCAAGGTTTACGCTCATTATTCCGTGATTTGTCTCCCTGGAATATCCGAATAAAACCGGAAATAACTGAGTTTTGTAAACCAATGGGATTGCTTGTTTGTCAAGCATCCTGAAGTGGGAATAACCAATTCCCGTAACAAGGCCCTTTACCGGCGTCGTCCCCTCTTTCATGTCCTGTGAATAACCCACTACATGAACACAAAAGGCTGTTATTATTAAAATGGGGAAAAAGTATATATGTTTTATCCATTTATTATTGGTTAATAACGGCCGATTTTCAAGCAATCCGTTAATTCTGTAAATACAAAGCATAATTCACCTTCCCATAATAATTATTTCTTTTCATAGTGACGATTTATTCCCGGAACATAGGTAAGTCCTGCTTCAATGGCATAGGAAGCCTGAAACAGGATATGTCCCTCGGGGTAATTTAAACTGCAGGAGGGTCTTACAAAAAGCTTTATCGGTAAATCAGCTTTGCGGGAAAAATCGTAGCCCAATCCTAACGCAAAATTGGGCATTGCCGATGAAATACCTGCTTTCCCTTTATCTACGATTTCCCCATTCTTGTTGAGTTCGTACTGATCGTAATTAAAATGCCGGTATGCATATCCTATCCCCATGTGCGATTCCAAGGTGAGTCCCCACATTGTGGTGTAACGCAGACCGATCCTGGGAGATATTACGAAAGAATAATACATCTCTTTTTTGCCGAAAAAAGCAGAGAATAAACTCCCCGTTACCTGGAAATTCGGGGTGGTTGCAAGGTATTTTTCGACCCCGAACTCTACTCCCGGTTCATTTATTTTATTTCCATAGTAGCCTAAAAAGAAACCATATTGCTGATCCCGTGGCGTAAGGTTTCTGGTTATATCCTGTGCGAAACCTGCCGTTGCTATAAGAAGCACAGTTGCTAATACTATTGCATTTTTCATTGTTCTATACCGTATTGAATGAGTGCATTGGTAATTGTATTCAGATAACTCAGGGATGTATTCGTAAAAACGATTGCCCCTGTGCCGGAGTCAGGATCATAAAACATTTGAGTCGTAACTCCCTGCTCCCCTCCATCGTGCCCGCACAGAGTGAAATTTCCGTTCTGTGTAAACAACAATCCCATTCCGTACCAGAGGCCGTCGGAATCCTTAATGCCATTGGTCTGTTTCATCACCTCTACCGTTTCAGGCCGGAGTATTTCATGCCCGTTGAAAGTGCCCTTCATGATGATCATCCGGAGGAATTTTGACAGGTCCAGAACTGTAGTCCGCAAGCCGCCGTCAGGATAATCGATAAAAGTATAATTCGGGTGAGAGGGAGTGAACAGTGCACCATAGGGTATGGCCAGTTCATCAGTCGGCACATTGGCCAACCTCCATTCGGTTTTTTGCATTCCCAGGGGTTCAAAAATATGTTCCTTGCAATAAACATCGAAGGGCTGTCGGGCAATTAATTCAACCAGGTAGCCCAGAAATACATAATTGTTGTTTGAATAGTTCAGTTTTTCTCCCGGTTTATATGTATAGAAGAAATCCTTCGAATAGTTTTCCCCGTCCGGCGAGAAAAAGTCGTACAAAAAATCGCCTAACGTTGTAGGGCAGTCGAATCCCCAGCAATACAGATTGATTGAACTGTTGATATTATCTTCAAGGCTGCTGGTATGATTCAACAGCATCCTGAAAGTTATGGCATCGTCAGGATGATTAGGATTGGCCAGATGAAACGGTAAATATTTATTGACATCATCATCCAGTCCGAAATATCCTTCTTCATAGAGTTGTATGATGGCCGTACCGGTAACCGATTTTGAAATGCTGGCAATAAGGTATCGTGTTTCCGGGGTGGCCAGCCTGTGATTTTCCCTGTCGGCATACCCCATTGCATCGGCCCAGAGCAGGCTGTCGTTTTTCATAACGCAGAATGCAATGGAATTCATACCCTGAATGTTCTTTTCCGCTGTGATGATGTTGACGATATTTTCCTTTTTGGACACATCGACGATCTTATCTTCCTTCTGGCAGGATAAGGCTAAAATAAATATAAGGAAGATCAGTAATTTCTTTAATAAAATATAATAAGTATGCATGTGTACAAATTTTAGGTGGTAACTACACTTTTGTCAGGTCACAGGTATGCCTTAACCTTTTTTGCTTTTCAACCATGCCGGATGAAAAATGATCCCTGTTTCAAAGCTATAGTTATTTATGAAAAAAATATTCTCATTGTTGGGATATTGGTAGTATAGAACCGGTTTTGCATAAAACTGCAGATTTAACCTGGTCTTTTTTGAGAAGTCATAACCTACACCTGCTGAATAACCAAAAATACCGGTACTCAACCATTTTCTCCCGACATTTACAATTTGTCCGTCGGTATTGGTTTTATAGATGTCGAAATCATAAAATCTGCCCAAATATCCAACGTTGATACTGTATTCAAAGTACAATCCCATTTTATAAGTTCTTCGCATAGAGCTGCCTAAAATCAAACCTGCCGAGGTATAAACATTGGGTTTTCGTTGTAAGACTATCGATTTATTACCAATTATATCAAATTTTTCGGTATGCAAAAGATATCGGTCAAGACCGACCTGAATGCCATAATCATTGATCATAGTTCCCCAGTAGCCTACTGAAATTCCGTTCGCTTTCGTCAGGCTGTCAATGCCCGAAGCGTTGAGCGCCTGGAATGAGACCAGATATATTAGAATTGCTACTGCTATTGTTATTAAACTTTTATTCTTCATTGTATCTAATATCTTAAATTTTACTGATTTGCATAAAGCAATAAGGCATTCCCAATTGTTTCGGGATTGGGGTATATATTATTTCGGTTTGTAAATTGAATAAAACCAATCCGGTTTATTCTATCAAAATACATTTCGGTTGCCACACCCGGATCACTACCATCGTGGCCCCATACAGTCATATTTCCGATTTTCCATTCATAAAAAATAAGTCCCTGAACTTCATTATTATCCTTCGCATGTTCCTGTAAGATAAGGTCAACTGTTTCAGGCTTTAGCAACTGATATCCGTTAAATGTCCCATCCATAATATATGCCCTGAGAAACATTGATAAATCCTCGACTGTCGTAATTAAATGCCCGTCGGGATAGGTCGGATAACTGAAGAACGGTTTTGATGGATCATGAAATGTGTTATCGTCGTAAGGCACGGCAATTTCATCTTTCGGAGTCTCACTGAAAAACCAGGTAGTGCGCGACATACCCAGCGGTTGAAAAATATTCGTTTTACAATAGGTATTAAAATCGATTCCGGTTATCCTTTCAACCACACAGGCAAGTAGTGATGCTCCTACATTGGAATAAGAATATTGAGTACCAGGTTTGTTTTTGGAAAAATTTTCTTTTGTGTAATATTGCCCCTCCTGGGTAAGGTAATTCTTTTGAAAACTCATTAACGTTTCGGGATAATCAACATACCCGTACAGATAAAAAAGAGATATCGGATAACCATTGTCTGAAATAGATGAAGTATGTGTTAGTAACATTTCTATTGTAATTTTATCATTAGTATAATCCGGATTTCTGACGGCGAAGGGCAAATGATCATTGATATCATCTTCAAGGGATAATAATCCTTTTTCATAGAGCTGCATAATAGCCGTAACCACCATTGTTTTTGATATGGATGCTATAATCATCCGGGTTTGAGGAGTATATGGCTTCTTTTCTTCAATATTAGAATAACCCTTTGCCTCCATAATTACAACTGAATCCTCATGGATAGCAGCAACCGCAAGGCCGGGCATCTGAAGACGTTTAAATTCTGATTCGATAACTTTTTCCAGGTTTTCTCTTTGGGTGATATCAACCATTTCTTCTTTCTGGCATGAGGAAGAAGTTATGATCATAAAAATGATTAATATCTTATTTGAAGGTAGAAGGAGTTTAAGCATACTTGACATTTTTAATTTAATAAATCGATAGCCTTTTCAAGAACTTTATCAGTTTGATTATTAATATCAACCAGGTAGTTGTTCATTACAAGATCCGGCGGTATGCCCCTGCCCTCGTAACAAGTGTCGTTCGCTGCCTTAAATAATTGAAAGGCTATGGTATAATGCCATCCGTTTGGCAATTCACGAGGCAGGGTGTTCGAAAAACATCCGGAAGTTGTATCCCCTAAAACTGTCACATGAGGCATGATACGCATGGCAAGCGTTAAATTTTCAGAAGCACTGGCCGTTTGCCTGCCGGTTAAAAGTATAACCGGTTTAGTATAAGGATCATTAACCGGCTCGGCATACCAGTATTTTGGTGAATCAAAATCGTTATGATCAATACCATT
>CAYUAV010000099.1:0-9572 GCA_964442665.1 uncultured Bacteroidales bacterium | reverse complement strand
AATTATATTTATAATATCTGGCCCCTGGTCCAGGATCGCGATGTAAATGAAAACTCGTTTGTAGGTGGCGATGTGTACACAAAAGGAGCTGTATTATTACATTGTATCAGGGCTACCATGAATAATGATTCACTGTTCAAATCGATGTTGCGTGATTTTAATCTGGCATACCGCGATACTGTTATTAATTCCGATGTTTTTATTCACTTTGTGAATGCTTATACAGGTGGAGATTTCACGGCTATGTTTAATATATTTCTTTACGATACGGAATTACCAATCTTGTATTATACCTACAGACGGAAATCAGATGGAATCCTGTTCCGGTATAAATGGATTGGTGTCGATGAGGGATTTACAATGCCCTTTTCCATAAATACATTTCCCGATAATCAGGCTTACCGGCTAGAAGCCAAAACAGAAATGAGCGAAATAAAAATTCCCGGTGCCGGGTCTTTTGTATTCTATAATTATGCAACTTCCCCGATAAATTGTCCTGGGAATGGACTAACCTATTACCGGACATCATGCGGTAGCTTCTAACGGGTGAATGATCTGTCAGTAAGTTAATTGGACTCCCCGTTCTCGTTTTAGAAGAAATACCGCACAATAAATAGGGCTGCCAGAATATACAATAAAACAGGTATTTGTTTCCAGCGACCCGAAAAAATACGCAGTAATACATAGCTTATGACCCCGAATGAGATGCCTTCGCTGATACTGAATGCCAATGGCATAATGATAATGGTCAGAAAGACCGGAATAGAATCGAGGTAATTTTCCAATTCCACTTTTGTAATAGGAGTTATCATAAATAAACCAATAATAATAAGAGCCGGCGCTGTGGCAGAAGAGGGGATCATCAGGAAGATCGGCGAGAGGAAAAGTACAAGTATGAAACATATGGCAACGACTAATGCGGTAAGACCTGTACGACCTCCCACAGTTATGCCCGCGGTACTTTCCACGTAAGTGGTTACTGTACTTGTTCCCAGAAGTGCACCCAGAGTAGTTCCCAGTGCATCGGCAAAAAGTGCCTGCCGGGCTCTTGGCACCCGGCCCTGGTTATCGAGCATATTTGCTTTTGAGCTTACACCTATTAATGTGCCGACCGTATCGAACATATCGACAAAAAGGAAAGTAAACAACACAATGAATATATCAGGTTTTAAAAATTCCTGAAAATTAATTTTAAAAAGAATAGGGTTCAGCGATGGCGGAACATCAATTATGTGCGATGAAGGAATATGAGTTACCTGAAGAGGTATACCAATTACAGCTGCTGCAAGTATACCAATAAGGATGGCTCCTTTCACCCTGAAGACCAGTAAAATTGCAATGATAAGTAAGCCGGCCAATGTTACCCAAACATGTGGATTATTCATGGTTCCCATTGATACCAGCGTATTCTTATTGGCAACGATAATCCCGCCGTTTTCAAAGCCCATAAGCGCTATGAATAAACCAATTCCAACGGATATAGCATGTTTAATAGGCAATGGTATACTGTTTACGATCACTTCACGAATATTAAAAAGCGTAAGCAGGATGAAAATGATACCTTCAAGAAATACTGCTGTTAGTGCAGTTTGCCACGAATAACCCATCGATATTACAACCGTATAGGCGAAAAAGGCATTTAATCCCATACCCGGAGCAAGCGCAAAGGGAAGGTTGGCATAAAATGCCATAATCAGTGTTGCAAAGGCCGATGCCACAGCAGTGGCAGTAAACAATGCCCCGCGGTCCATTCCTGTAGCTCCCAGTATACCAGGATTGACAGCAAGAATGTAAGCCATGGTCATAAATGTCGTAAGACCGGCAATAATTTCGACAGAGATTGTGGTATTGTTTTTTCGGAGGTTGAATAGGTTGTTAAACATAGGGGTAATATTTGCTGAGTTTCAAAATTACAAATCCCTTCGAAAACTATCCCGAATTTTTCTTTTGAAGCTTAGAAATCTTAATCAAGAATTTAAAAATAGTTCTTTAGGGTTAATATTATTTATAACTTGTTTTTGCCAGGTCGGTGCAAATAGAGTAATTTTAATCTTGCTATACCGGATAATTATAATGAAACGTATTGTATTCATAGGAGTAAGTCTTTCACTTCTGTTGCTTAATCAGATTTTGTTTTCTCAGGAACTCTATCAACCTTATACGGCAAAAGCTTACTGGAAAGAGCTTAACCGTCAGGAATACCGTTTTCTCAAACAAAAGCAAATCGAAAACGAACTACTTACCCATGCTGAGGAAAAATGGCTGGAACAATACGAAGATTATCTGGGAGAATATTTTGAGGCATTATCGGCTGAAGAGAAAAATATCTATTATGCAAAAAAGACCGAATGGTATGCTGAAGCAAATTTGACTGAAATTCAGCCCGAATATTATAAGAAACCCAAACGAGATACGGAATTGTTGTTAAAACATATCGGGTATTCGGGATTATCAGGTACGGTCTATGGTATCATGTTAAGTAATATTTTTCATCTCGATGAAACTGAAAGTGCGGGATTAACTATGGTTTTAGCAGGAGGGAGTATGCTTTATCCGGTTTTTTCATCACAATATGATAATATTAACAATAACTCGCTGTGGTTGCGGTCGCACGGTAAAATTGCCGGAGAGCTCTATGGATATTCTCTGGGGCTAGCCATTTATAGCGACAATTTTTACAGGCATCGTGAAGCAGTGCTCTCGATGGCCCTTATATCAAGTTTAGGGTTAGGCATAACCGGGTTCCATCTTGGTAAAACTAAGGACTGGTCGGAAGGACGTGTGTCGTTATTCCAGTACTATGGATATGCAATTCCTGCTTTAACTTCATCAATTATTTTTGCATCGGGATACCATGAGCTGAGAGGATATGGTATTAATATCTTGTTAAGTGCTCCCATCGGTTATCTTGCAGCCAATAAGGTTTCACAATTAGCAGATTATACACGGGGTGATATAACAGCACTGGTCGGATTATCAGCAATAGGTGCTGCATATGGGACCAGTATAATACTGTTTACAGAATGGGATGATGAACCAGCTATTCTTCCCCCGGCATTGACTGCAGCAACCAGCTCGGCAATCGGGCAATTTGTACTGAGCGATACACGACTCAGCCGGCCCGAAGGAAGAAGGGTTAACTATGCTGCCATTGGTGGTGGTTTAATAGGTTTCGGGCTGGCTTTTTTTATCGATCCTAATAATGAGGGTTGGTATGTGTTCCTTCCGGCAACTACCAGTCTTATAGGGTATAGCTTCCTGCTCAGATACTATAAAAATAACCGGCGAACCGACCTAAGTCTAAGCAAACAAAATAATACAACATTTTATTTTAACATCCATCCCGAAAATCTTATATATTCAAAAATCGATACTCACGGATATATTCCTCCGCTTGTATCTGCAAGTCTTAGATTTTAGTTCAATTTTTAAAAAAGTAATATTATGAGTCGTCCCATTTTTATTGTGTTTATTTGGATATCAATAACTTCATGCGGGCAGCGCTTAAGCAAACTTGTTCAAGACACCGATTGTATAGCGAGTAATCCGGAATTTAAACCTGCCGAAATACCGAAGAATGATAATTACAGCCTTGTTATTCATGAAAATGCATCACTCACCTTATTTCCAAACGGAGAGCAGGTCACACCTCAAATTGATAACGGGAATAAACTGGTATTTGAGTACCTGTATAAAAAACCGGTCAATCCCATGATGACAGATGCCGGATATGAAGAAAGCATATTGTTTGAAATCGATCCTCAATCGGATAGTTTTTTACTCAGCGGTTCAGAACTCGATTCAGCGAGAGCCGTATATGGTAATCTGTGTTTTTGTATCGATGCAGGCTATCACCCGATTACCGGCGGTTGTATCAGGGGCAGAAAAACCGGTAAGAACGAATGGCAGATCGACATGAATATTGAAGCCTTTGGCCGATCGCGGGAATTTTCAAAAATGCTCTCCGAAAAATTTTCTGTTGCAGAATGACCGGATTTTTGTACTGACTTATCTAAAACTCCCATTTTACCCCTAATGTAGGGAACGCCTCAATTCTTTTACTGCCCACAATAAAATTCTTTGAGATCTTGGTCTCACTTCCAACAGAGAGATGAGGGGTGATGTTCAGCCAAATTTGTGGTTCGGCATAAAGTATCAAAAGCTTATTATCGGCATCAATTGCCGGGTTATCCTGACTCCAAACATCGATATAACCCGACAAACTCACTTTATTTCTGAAGAGAGGATAATACCAAACCACTGTGAATTGTGCATCTGGTACTGATGATCCTCTTATATACTTATAAAGGACCATGGCATTCAGTGACAGATTTCCCAGTATGAGGCCGTATTCAAGTCCGCCCAGCCAGGAACTGTATAAATTGGTACCAAACGTCAGTGAATCATCAATGGCAAAAATGGCACTGCCATCATTATACTCAATATGTAACAGGATATTTTTCCCTATCGGGTTGTTCCGTAGCCAGGGCAAACAGAATGTCCGGGATATTTCAAAATAGCCCGAAGAAGCTCCGCGTGGATTATCGGGTGAATTAAATTCGAAATCGGTAAAAAAAAAGGTGTAACCCAGTGTATCGGGACGGAAAAATTCAAATGTCCCGACAAGAAAATTACGTTTAAGTCCGTTCTCCTGTTCCCCGAGATCGTAATGAAGCTGAATGTTTTGTGCTGAAAGAATTACAGGCAATAATGCCGGAAGAAAAGTGATATATTTTTTCATAGTCTAGTTTTTTACGTGGTTTGCTAGTACACGAAGGCTGCAAAGGTAACATAAATTTTAAAATTCGGGAAATTGTCTGTTGACAGGCAGGGGTTCGGGACCCATAATTGGCTGAGGGTTTGTTGGGGTAGGTTCAATGAACTGTGTTAATTCATTTTTTAGGAATTGTTGTTTTCCCAAAGAGAATTATAATGCTGCTCTGCGGAATCATCCTTCAGCGCTATCGCAGGAACATAATTCCAGAGGGAATTATCGTTCTTCCACAGGGAATCATCCTTCAGCGCTATCGCAGGAACATAATTCCAAAGGGAATTATCATTCTTCTACAGGGAATCATTATGCTCCTGAATGCAATCCAACTTCTGCCAAATCGCAGGAGTTTTAATTTACATAGAAATGCTTACTCCGGCTTATTCATGTAAAATCGGGTATGCAGATTGATTTATTGCAGATGTACGCCCCCGAAACGCAGAATATCACTATCGGAAGTAACGATATCAATAATTACTTTATTTATCACTCCTTCATATTCGAATTCCACTAATATTTCCGAGGTGGGAGGATATGTTTCAATACAGGCATAGCATACTATTGAGGTTGTAAGCTGATTGCAATCGCCGCCCAGACGATCGGCGAGGGTCTGGAGGTTTTGCATATGACCGATCAAGTCCTCAGCAAAGGGATGTGGGTGAAGATCGGCAGTTAACTTCTCAATTTCGCTTTTAACAATTTCATCATTGAGTTCCGCCAGGCCTGTCTGAAGCAACTCGCAATCAGGGCTCTCAATAACATCTTTCTTGCAGGTGGTCAGGATTATAAGAGTAGCGAAGAAAAGTATTTTTTTCATACCCTATATTTTTTTCATTGATGCAGTGAAGGATGAATTCGTTGCTTCGGCTATATAAATTTAATCCAAACCCGAAATATTGCCTAGTTTTGTCTTCTCAATTATGACTAAAAGATACCTCCATATTTTTTTTGATCTCGATCGGACACTCTGGGACTTTAGCAAAAATTCTGCTGAGACTTTATCCGATATACTTAATAAATTCAATTTGAATGATTTTGTTCAAAGCAGCGAAGCATTTATAGAAAAATATAATTTCTATAATGACCGCTTATGGGAATATTTTCGCTCGGGTCAGATTAAGAAAAATCAGTTGCGTCATGAACGTTTTCGTCTGCTGCTAAACGATTATGGTATTAAAGACGCCAAACTTACCGGGGAAATAAGCCGCTATTACCTGAATATGAGTCCTGCCAAAACCACGTTAATTCCAGGTGCCATAGAAGTATTGGAATATCTGATGCCAAACTACAATTTGTATATTCTTTCAAACGGATTTTACGATGTACAGCTCACCAAGATGGTCAACTCGGGAATATCGCGCTATTTTAAGAAACTGTTTACATCCGACCGTATAGGTTATTCAAAACCTGACAGCCGTATTTTCGATTACGCCGTAAAATCGGTGAATGCGCGAAAGGAAGAATCGCTCGTTGTTGGAGATGATGAGCAGGTCGATATTAAAGGGGCACAGAATGCAAGAATTGATCAGGTATTATTTAATTCGGAAGGAATAAATGTATCAGTTAAAGCAACCTATGAAATAAAAGAGCTGATTGATCTCAAACAGATACTTTAACCTGAAACATCCCGGTTCATAATCTCAGAACGGAACCTCCTCGGAAAAATCACTATTACGTTGCAGGTCGATATTGTTAGCATTATCACCAAAATCCGGCTGGTTCATTTTCGATCCGTAAGTAATTGCACCTTGTGGTTCATCTGAGTTATCATTCAGGTCAACCGGGCCGAAGTAATCGTCGTCCATTTCAACAAATTTGGCGTATTCGCTAACAAACTTAAGCAGTATTTCACCAAGGGCACCATTACGGTGCTTGGCGAGAATAATTTCAGCAATTCCCTTTAGTGAATTTCCTTCATCATCCTGCATAATCCCGTATTTTTCGGGTCGATGTATAAATATAACCATATCGGCGTCCTGCTCGATGGCTCCCGATTCCCTTAGATCGGAAAGCTGCGGACGTTTGCTGCCGGTTCTGATTTCAACCGAGCGGTTAAGCTGCGACAAGGCTATTACTGGAACATTCAGTTCTTTGGCAATACCCTTCAAAGCACGTGAAATATTACTGACTTCCTGTTCGCGATTGCCTCTCGAATCGGGAGTGCCGGTCATAAGTTGCAGGTAATCGATGATTATAATATCAATATCATGTTGTCGTTTAAGCCGCCGGCATTTTGCCCGAAGTTCAAAAATGGAAATGGCGGGTGTATCATCGATGAAGATCTTTGCATCTTCAAGCTTTTTAATTCTGTAATCAAGTCGTTCCCATTCGGCATCCGTCAGGTTTCCGACTTTAATCTTCTCGGAAGGTATCTCGGCTTCACCTACTATAAGCCTGTTAACGAGTTGAATTGAGGCCATTTCAAGACTGAACAATGCCACCGATTTTTTATGATCAACAGCCATATTGCGTGCCATAGAGAGCACAAAAGCTGTTTTACCCATCGAAGGTCGGGCAGCGATGATTACAAGGTCGGAATTCTGCCAGCCACTGGTCAAACGGTCCATTTTTGTATACCCGGATGGAATACCGCTAAGATTATCTTCACGTTTTGACGCTTCCTGGATAAGCGTCAGTGCATCTCTTACCAATACATTCATCTGAGCTGCTTCCTTCTTTATGTGACCCTGGGCTACATTAAAAAGCTGACTTTCGCTGAAATCAAGCAGATCGTCTACATCGGTACTATCGTCGAAAGCCTGGTTCTGAATTTCTGTAGCCACCCGGATCAGTTCGCGCTGAATAAACTTCTGCTGTACAATACGGGCATGAAATTCAATATGAGCTGCAGATGCCACCCGGCTGGTAAGTTGTGTAATATATGCTATTCCTCCTACTTCGTCGAGATGGTCCTGTTTTCGCAATTCTTCGGGAATTGTAAGAATGTCAATAGCTTTGTCCGAAGCAAAAAGGTTTAATATTGCCTGGTATATTTTCTGGTGTTCATCCTTATAGAAACTTTCGGCTTTAAGAATATCGATCACTTCAATAATGGCATCCTTTTCGATCATGATAGCTCCAAGAACAGCTTCTTCAAGTTCAATGGCTTGCGGAGGCATTTTCCCCTGATCGATGGGAATAGCCAAAATTTTAGGTTGATTTAATTTTTTTTGTGCCATAACGTTACAGGTGTGATTTCCAGATAGTTTTATTAGTTTTAGGGTATATAGGTTTAGTGTTCAAATTTACTATGGCTTTCATTTTTGAATACGGAATTTTTATTATTCTTTTAAACATCTTTTCCATCGATTTTTTTTTTTTTGTTGATAACATATTGAAAAATAAAATAAGATATCCTGAGCAGCTTACGCTAATAAGTTTCAGAAGAAACGTAAAACTTTAAATACTAAACTCTTGAAGTGCCATGCTTTTATTTCCGAATGCCAAAATAAATCTCGGATTGAGGATCATCGGTAAGCGAACCGATGGATTTCATGCCATCGAAACGGTATTTTTACCACTAAACCTTACCGACGTTCTTGAATTCATTGAAGAAGGAAAAAATTCAACAACAATGACTGTCACGGGAATTGTTCTTGAAGGCGATATTGAAGAAAACCTGGTGGTAAAAGCATGGCATATTATGAACGAAAAATTCAAAATTCCACCTCTTTCAATTCATCTTCACAAGACAATACCTGTCGGTGCCGGTTTGGGAGGCGGGAGTGCCGATGCTGCTTTTATGCTAAAGGGATTGAATGAATATTTTGAATCCGGCTGTAGCCATGCGGAACTGAAAAAGTATGCCGCTGAACTGGGCAGCGATTGTGCATTTTTTATCGATAACAGACCTGCTCTTGGATCTGAAAGAGGCGAGGTGCTGGAATTGCTTGAAATAGACCTTCATGAATATGACATACTCCTTATAAAACCGGCTATTCATGTAGCCACGCGTGAGGCATATTCGGGCATTATTCCTCAACTACCTGAAAAGCCATTAAAGGAATTGATTAAAAAACCTATAAAAGAATGGCAGGAAACGATAATAAACGATTTTGAAGAATCGGTGTTTAAAAGATATCCTGAGATAAAAATTCTAAAAAACAGGCTAATAAATATGGGTGCATTGTATGCCTCCATGTCGGGAAGCGGATCAGCGGTATTTGGAATATTTGAACCGGAAGTATTGCCGGAACGATTCCGGGATTTTACGGATTGTTTTGTTTATAGGGGGAAGATCTTTTAGTTGCTAGCCATATTTACCATAGTCTAATCATAAGCATTGATATATTTGTATTCCCCAAAAGCAACCTTTTCCAAGATAAAATCGTCTGAGTAAAAAATGGTTTTATGAAGTATTATACTAATCTCATATATTTTATACTATTTAATATCTTATTATTTTCTTGTGAAAATAAAGATCAGTCCAATCAAGATATGGACACATCCATTCCTCTCTTATTTACTGATGGATTCAGTTGCATGTCTACTAAATATAATGAAGGTTATTATCAATATTCAAATCCTATGACATATGATTGGATTGAGAGTTTTGATACAACAATCATTTATTATGCATTTGACAGTACAATATATTATATTGGAGAAGATACTTCATATTCATATTTATTTCATTGTTTTAAATATCATAGAACTGGAATATCATATAATAGAACAACAGGTGAAGATTTGCCTAATAATCAAAGCGGTATTTATCGCTTATTTCGGATTGATGAGAATGAGGGTACAATTCATGGAGAAAGTACAGGTGGTGGTATTAATTTCAATGCAGAGATTGGAG
>CAYUAV010000098.1:0-9663 GCA_964442665.1 uncultured Bacteroidales bacterium | reverse complement strand
TTTTTATAGATAATTATTTCTTTCCAGGCGATCCATGAGGGACTTTCTGTAGTAAGTACTTTAATAAACCGGAGAGTATCCAGATCGACGGGTGCTATGTACCGGAGTGTTTGTCCATAGTCGGTATATCCACTAAACTCATAGAGTAATTGAAATCCTGCCAGAATTGAATCGGGTTTTCCAAGTAACCGGTGAACCGTATTCCCGGCCGGATACTGGTCGACAACAAGATCGGCCCCATTTATTTTAAAATTACTCTGAAGGTCGATTTGGATCCACTGGGAAGCATAATCACCCGATCCCCAGCCTGTTTCAGGGTCGCCATCGTAAACCTGGTCAGGAGTCTGACCCAGCAAATAATTTGAAGCTGTTATCAATGCGGAATTAATACTGAAAGTTTCATAGGCTTCACACAGATCTGTTGCCACTGAATTACAATACTCAATACGACCACCTACCATAGTCAGCAGGACTTCAATATCAAGAAGATCCAACGTATCAGTTATCGTAAGCGGATTCGCAGATACAATAACCAGATCGGCCCATTTCCCGGGGGTCAGGCTTCCTTTCAGATTTTCTTCTTTTGTGGCATAGGCTCCGTCAATAGTCAATAATTTCAGGCATTGTGCAATGGTAAGCCGCTGACTGAGTTCCCAGTCGGCATGTTCCCTTTCGATGTACCCTATCCGGGTGACTCCCTGGTAAATGGCGCGGAATGGTGAATATTCGCAGGGAGCATCGTTAAAGGGATAGTCCGTACTTCCCACGGAGGGAACGCCCGAATCGACAAATTCCCTCCAGCGCATCTGCCATTCGGGATTAGTGTTTGATATATAGTCCTGGTGCGATTGCTGAGCCGGCCAGTCAGACGGACCGATGAGCTGAAACGATGCAATGATCTCCTTGTTTTTCATGCGCATCAACTGATCGTCCGATACTTTTACGGCATGTTCGATGCGATACCGGTCATTTTCATTAGTCTCCGGACCAAGTGCCAACTCATACGCCGTAAGGATCTTTTCCACCCCATTTGTATTAACAGCATGTGCGGCTATCTGCCAGTTATCTTCGCGCGCCCGGGCAACAAGTTGATTTACCTCTTCCTGTGTATAGGGACCATCGTCGATACCCAGGGGATGGTCGATATATAGTTTTACTCCGGGTGCTCTTACCCTGCCCGTAAAAGCTCTTCCGGGATACAAACCGGAATCACGAAGCACATCAAAACCACCCAGGTCCAGGATGCTTCCCCAATAGCCATTCAGACGAAAAGGCAATTTTCCATGAACATCCAGGTCTATAGCATTTTCAAGATGTTCATGCGAACCGTCATCAGGGCGGCCAAAGGCCAGTTCCGAAATACTCGTCCAGCCAAATTGCGGAACTGCCTGTGTGCGATCTTCAAGCGAGGGATAATTTGTGTCGCCTGTTGCGTGGCATATTTCCTGCGACCAGCTGAAAATGTGGCAATGTGCATCATTAAAGCCGGGAAGGATAGTTAATCCTCCGAGATCGACAGACGGACTTTCACAGCCTGCAACCTGCAAATCAAAAACTTCTTCGTTTGTACCGACCCCGATTATTTTATCATTCATGATGGCAATTGCTTCTGCGGAAGGCATAGCCGGATCCATTGTAATAACAGTTGCATTATAGTAGATCAGATCAGGCGCCAGTTCACAGGGAAATCCGTCTCCGGGAGGTATTCTTCCGGGAATATATCCGATTAAACCCAAATCGCGCCAACACATGTAAACCGGACTCTCAGGTGATTCAATCCGGATAAATTCGATATTCTCCCAGGTTTGCGGAAGATCGAACAAAACGGACGTATCACCGGACAGGTTTTCATTTTCAAATTTGTGTAATAATGAATAATTTCCCTCAGTATCTCTGCCATAGATCACCAGAGGTTCACCCTGATAATCATGACCGAAGGTAAGTTCGAAGCGACCAATAAAGACAGGCGTATCAAAATAGACCTCGAACCACTGTGTTCCGCCTCCCTCAACAACCCAGCATAAATGACCGTTTGCCGTAATAGCATTTTCAGGCGGGAATCCTTCGGAATAACCCGATGCCGCCACAGTTGCACCTAGAGCCAAATTCCAGATTTGTTGCCGGGCTGTGAGTAGTGAAGTATGAAATAAGAAAGAATATAAAATTAAAACTAAAAAACAGGTATACTGTTTGCTTATCCAACTTTTTCTTTTTCTGTAATGATCCGGCATAAATGGTTCTATTAAAATTACTTTCTAGCTGTAAGCAATTGATTTTTAAAATATAACAAATATAATAATAAAAGATATGAATATCTTTATTATAATCAGATTAATATTTCAGAAAGAGGATATAATATCTTTAAAACAAAAGGAGAGAAGCGATTATTAACTTCTCTCCTTCATCCATTAAACCTACTACAGAATTTAATCTATAAAAAAATTTACTGGTTAATAAAAAAGGAACTGCTCAGTAAAACAGTATTGCCAATTACCCGAATGATATAATACCCGTCAGATAATCCGGAAACATCGATTTGATAACTATTTGATCCGGATGGAATATTACCCGGGTCGATAGTTCGTACTAACTTACCATTGGGTTGTAACAACTGAAGAATGAGCTTATCCGACTGATTCAGAGTGAAGTCGATAGTCAGTTCATCATTGGCCGGATTGGGATACAAAGTAAAAAAACCCGGGTCACTTTCTATCTTATGTATAGTCATGATTGGCGGAATATCAGGGAAAGCTATACCAGTTTTAAAAAAGTCCCAGATCAGATCGGTAGCTGATACCTTAATGGTAGTCTGATCATTTACCGGCCATGCATGCTGGTTCCAGGGCAGGGTATAAAAGAGTATCATCGTATCATTCTCTGAATTCTTCCACATTTCTCCGATATAGCCCTGTTCGTTGTATACGGTATCGGGATCACCGGTGCAATCGTTAGCTGTCAGCCAGTAATTCAGAGCAGTATTCCTGACATTTGAATAGTTTACAGCAGGGTCGTTTTTTGCATGAAGGTGGATCATTCTCACGGGATTTGTTTCAACGCTTTCATCAAAAGCTATCATACCTCCGACAGTACCTGTTGCATTAATCAGTCCATCGGTTTCGAGCGCTAACCGGTTTGCCAGTCCGCATCCGTCGGAAAAACCTACGACAAAAACCATCGATGAATCGATAGGGAAACGGGCAAACATCGTATCGATTACTGCTTTGCTGTAACCAATATCGTCGGGTTTTGCCTCATCCATAAAATAATTCCAGCTTAAATCGGGAGGAGGTCCGACGTAATGCAGATAAGTTACGAAGAAACCTTCAGAGTTCGCTTTTGTACTGAAACCTGTCATCTGTTCCATGCCGTTGGCATCGCTGTTCCATCCGTGAGCGGCAAGAATCAGCGGATATTTTTTCGTATTATCGACTGTATAAAAGAACTGGTTTGGAATGTGAATCTTAAAATCGCGCTGGCGGGGACCTTCCGGAATGGTATCGTATGTAGCGTATGTTTTATTTATACCAGTCGAAAAGAATTCCCACATTCTGTTTGTTGTTCCCAGCCTGGAATTTACATTCCACTGATGGCCTCCTGTTTCGCTCAGGTAAAGAATAATATTTGCAGAACTGTCATCAGAAGGGTAAAGGATACCTTTTATACGGCTGTCGTTGCGGAAGGTATCCGGTTCGGCCGTAATACCATTATAGGTTTTCCAGTCGTCGAGCAGATCGTAAACTGACGGGTAACCCCACATACCATTTATATTAACCGAACCATCGTCCAGTGCATGAATATGCATGATCGGCAAAGAATGTGTGGGCGGATCGACATCCATAGCCAGTAATCCGCCAATAGCAGCATAGCCGGCAAGTTTCTCGGATAGTATCGATGCCAGGGCATATCCCATGATAGCCCCATTTGAAAAACCGGCAAGAAATACTTTCTCTGAATCGATCGGGTAATCTTCGATCAGAGTATCGATCAGCTCGGTAATAAAACCCACATCGTCGACATCATCGCTGGCAGCCGGATCACAGCATTCTCCGGCATTCCACGAGTTACCAATACCCTGAGGGTACACAGCAATAAAGCCTTCCTGATCGGCTTTCACACTGAATGCAGTAAGACTTTCGAACGCTGCGGCTGTACAACCCAGGTAATGAAGAGCAATAACAACCGGAACATCCTGTCCTTCCGGTAAATTATCGGGAACATGGACCAGGTATGACCGTTCAACTCCGTTTACATCAATTGTTTGGGCAACAATTAAATTCGCATGAGAGAATAACAAGACAATAATAATTGCAAGTAATACTAATTTCTGTTTCATGGTAAATTCAATAAATGATTCATATGTAACTAATACATTTCAGATAGCTATTACCCTTACCTTCTTTTAAAAAAAATATAAAATAACCGTTAATAGAATGGAAAATATAAACCAGGTAAGTCTTGTTAAAAGAGACTTACCCGATAGTAGTAAAAAATTGTTGAATAATTGATGCACCTGCATCTGATCCCTGAATCGAACAGTTTATAGTCTCCATATTAAAAATTCATACCCGAAATATCCCAGGTATTTTCTGAACATTTGATGTTCCAATTCGAAAGACTTAAAAGTCTGCATAGCTTCGCCAATAAAAGCATATTTTTTTTTCAGTGCAGGCAGGATCTTTTCCTGGGGCAGGATATATTCTTCAATCCAACTGGTCCTGGGAAGTGTGAAATGTGCAATAAGACTGTATCCTTCCAAACCTGCGGATGCTAGAACCTGATCGCGGGTAAGGAGAACAATTCCTTCCTGTTCCAGGTAATGTATTAATTCTTCAGGACGTTTATCCTGCAACCAGACCAGGTCACTGAGTACCAGAAAACCTTCCTTTCTCAGATAATTTTTCCACTGTTTCAGTCCTTCCCTGATACCGATGACAAAGACAGCGCCTTCCGACCATATGACATCAAATGACTTTTCCCGGAATGGCAGAGATGCCATATCGGCATTAATACACGAAATCATCGAATGCAAACCATTCTTTTCAGCTTCTGCTTCGAGACAATCGAGGAAGAACTGATGGTTATCAACGGCAATGACTTTTCCCTTGCTTATTTTAGCTAGTTCAAGGGTTTGTACACCTTTCCCGCAGCCTATATCAAGAATTTCAGGGCGGGAGGGAAGCTGGTCTTTTATGAGAGCATAGGCTCTGCGTGTCGAATTATTATCGCCCGGCCCCTGACGGGGCATATTTTCAAAAACTTCGTAAAAATAGTTGTTCATAACATGTAATGATTAAACTATATCTTGATGAGATATAGTATAAGTTATTAAATAGTAATAATATAATGATTAAGGAAGAAACTTATGAAAGATGAATAATCCGTTCTATGCAACTTCAATTGGCATAAAACCGGTTATGTTTCTCCGGGTCAAATTTAAGTCCTTGCGGACTTTTCTGCACGTATCGAATAAAATGAAGTCATAAAGTAATTCTGTGACAAAGATAACATTTTTACATTGCAACTCAAAAAACATAATAAAAGCAGCAGTTACAGGATGTCAGGCTACGGCCAGATGTTGTCTGTAGAAATCACGAGGACTGTAACCCGTTTCGCGCTTGAAACACTTTCGGAATGTCTGAACACTCTCGTATCCGCATGCCTGGCTAACTTCGATTATGGTATACACATTATGTTGCAGTAGTCTTTTTGCTCTTACAATACGTTTTTTAATAATGTATTGATAGGGAGTACATTTGCATAACTCACTGAAAACCCGAATAAAATGATATTCCGACATGCAGGCTTTATCCGCCAGCACATGTATATCAATACTATGATTTATATTTTCATCGATATACCTGATAACTTTTTCAATCCTCTTTTGAAGATCGTTACGTGTAATTTCTTTTTTAATATAAACAGGTATGTACTTTTCAGCATGTAAGGTTATTGACATGGTATTGCGATTTCAGTCTCGGGGCTGAAATAACAAATTATTCTGCATTGATACAATGTGGAATTTGTGTATGGCAGGTACATGTATATGAATGGCGGGTATGACTTTATGTAATGTTCAACTCATGAATTCCGTCATACGCATTAAAAAATCTTCCTTTTTTCGTCTTGGCACAGGTATTAATGTACCGTCCATCATTTCAATTGTTCCACCGTCTAATCTGCGGTACATTGATACCAATTGCATATTGATGAGGAAAGACTTACTGATACGATAAAAACCGGAATTACCCAGTAACATTTCAAAGTCTTTGAGCAATCGGGACAACAAAATTGATGATCCGTCAACCAGTTTAACTATGCTATAGCTGCCGTCGGCCTGGATATAAATGATATCGGCCGGATTGACATATCGAATACCTGCTTCAGTGGGTAGGGATAGTTTCTTCATTCTGTCGTGCTTCAATTCTTCAAGCAATGATTTAATATTTTTAGTTGAAGTATATGAATTATAAGACTTTAAACTAATCCTTGACAAGGCTTCTTCAAGTTCATCATCTTGTACCGGTTTCAGCAGATAATGTATCGCATTGAACTTAAATGCTTCGATAGCATATTTATGGTGACCTGTAGTGAAAATTAGCTTAAAAGTAATTTCATCGAGTGCCGAAAGTAGATCAAAGCCTGTTTGATCGCCCAGTTCAATATCGAGAAAAACCAGTTCCGGACAATACTTCTTAATCAATTCTATACCCTGGGATACAGAAGTGGCAGTACCCAATAATTCAATGTTGTATGCAGAATTAATCAAACTACTTTTAAGGTACTCAATAGCCTGGGGAGAATCGTCGATGATGATAGTTTGGAGCATTTAATTAATATCAATAAAAATAATGTGCAGTCAGTGTTGACTTGTCTGCTATACATGAATTATCGGCAGATCGAGTTCTACACGTGTTCCGGTATTCACCCCGGTAAGTCGCTGAGCAGAAGAATAGTTCAACCTAAATTTCCGGTTATAGTACAGTTCAAGCAACTGGAGTCTTTTTTGTAACAGATTCGTTGCCATCGATTTATGCTTTTTTAGAATCCCGTTTTTTTCCTCCGTGTTCCCCGGATCATTTATTCCAATCCCGTTATCTTCAACGATACATTGAAGAAAATCATTCTTACGGAGAATGCTCACACAGATCCTGCCTTTCTCATTAAGAGGAGCGATACCGTGTTTTATCGAATTCTCAACAATAGGTTGAAGCAGAAAAGCCGGTATCTGATATTCCTGCTGATTCACCTGTTCTTCAATTTCAATCTGCAGCTCAAATGGTATTTTGAATCGAAGGGCTTCCAGATCGGCATACAACCGAAGAAATTCAATTTCATCAGCAATGGCAACTGTGGCCTGCTGTGAATTATTGAGTGCCGTTCGCATGAGATGAGCAAATTTTTGAACATATTTCATTCCTTCCTCCCGTTCGTTCTTGTCAAGAAAATACTGGATGGAAGTAAGAATATTAAAAATAAAGTGAGGATTCATCTGCTGACTCATCGATTTTTGCATAGACTGGAACAAGTCGCTTTGAAGTTTTTGGACCCGTTGCTTCTGTTTTAACCTGACTATATAAATCAGAATTATTGCCATGATGAGAATTAGTAAAGTACCTGTTAGTGCAGCATTCCTGTATGTTTTTTGTTGTTTGAGTTCGGCTTCATAGGCCTGACTTTTCTGTTGATTTATTAGTTCCTGTTCGTGCTGTACTTTATCGAATTCATACTGCATTTCCATCCGGGTAATTTCCTCAACCTGGTTTTTGTTAAACAAACTGTCTTTAGCCTGGATAAATTCTTTATGAGCTACTAATGCTTCTTTGTATCGACCTTGCTTTTCATAAATTTCGCTAAGTAATTCGGTTGAATTCCGAATACCTTCAAGATAGCCTGTTTCACGCGATGTATTAAGTGCTTGCTTTAAATATTGTATTGCTTTTGCCATTTGATTCTGAGCATAATACACTTGCCCTATACCAAATGATGAGTTGTAAACAATAAGATAAAGATTTTTCGCGACAGCGATTTTATGCGCCTTCATATGATATTGTAACGATTGTTTATAGTCCCCTTGTGTGAAATATAATCCACCTATATTAGTGAGAATATGAGCTATGGATAACGTATCGTTAGTTTCCAGGGCATACTTTTCAGCTATAGCATAATAATTAAAGGATTTGTTAAAGCTATCAAGCCTGGCATACAAAATAGCAAGATTATTATTTATGGTAATCAGATTATCTTTATAATCAAGTTTTTCCAGAAGCATTTTCGATTTTAATAAAAAGGGGAGGGCTTTTTCAGGTAAATTATCACTCAGATATACACCTGCAATATTATTATTCAGGTAAGCGAGTTCATTGGTCATATTGATTTTTTCGGCAAGGTGGATAGCGTGATAATAGCATTTTAATGCTTCATCAGATTTTCCCAGAAGTTTAAAAGGGATTCCAATAGTTCTTAAAACAGAAATTAACATTGCAGTATCCTTTGTTGTACTATATGTATTAAGGGCTTTTTTGTGAAATTCAATAGATTTAATAAGGTCTCCTTTTTCTCTATAGGTTATAGCAATTCCATTAAATATTGCGGCTTGTTGTTCTTTGCATTTAACCGTATCGAGTATTTTGAGGGTTTGATTGTAAATTAATAGTGCAGAATCCAGGTTATTCAACTCGTAATACATATAAGCAAGATTATCGTATGCCATCGCTTTATGGCATCCATGAGGAATACGATTTCCTAATGCAACAGCTTCTTTAGCTATTTCAAAGGCTTTTTTGCGATCGTATTTTTTAACCAGACTACTTAGACTAATAGTATAAAATAATTTTGTACTGTCTTCTTCCGCATTGTTAATAAGATACTGCACACTGTCAACACTCTTTTGTATCTGACAGTATGTTGATATCAAATCGCTGTGGACAAATAAAATGAAAATCGATATCCTGATGAATATCTTCAATCCTTAATTTTTAATAAATATGCAGATATTTCTCTATAGATATACAATCCAGTAGCATTTATCACTGAATTAAATCAGCAATTTTTTACTCTCATGTGGAAAAAATTGTTTTAAGACCGGTTAAAAAAAGAGCGGCCTGTTTATGAGACTGCTCTGTATATTTTTAATACGAAATGTAAACTTAATCTTCGCTATTGCCCCCGGCAATTACTTCCTTACTATTACTTTCTTTAGTCTGAACCTTAATGGTAATTTCTTCAGTTTTTTTGTTAAACCCTACCGCGATAGTATCTCCTTCTTTCATATCCGATTTGATCAGTACCTCGGCCATGGGATCTTCAAGGTATTTCTGAATAGCCCTTTTCAGAGGACGGGCACCGAACTGGATATCATAACCCTTCTCGGCAATAAAGGTTTTTGCGGCTTCGGTGAGTTTAATTTTATATCCCAGCTTATAGATGCGCTGGTAAAGTCCTTCAAGCTCTATATCGATAATTTTAAAAATATCTTCTTTCGTAAGGGCATTAAACAGTACCACATCATCGATACGGTTAAGAAATTCGGGAGCAAAGGCTTTTTTAAGTGCATTCTGGATTACACTCTTGGTATAATCGTTAGCCTGCGTTTTTTTGGCAGTGGTGCTAAATCCGACTCCCTGCCCGAAATCTTTAAGCTGCCGGGTACCGATATTGGAGGTC
>CAYUAV010000097.1:0-9730 GCA_964442665.1 uncultured Bacteroidales bacterium | reverse complement strand
ATCCGGTTCGTACCAGACAGGTTCGGTATTTGATATATCATTTTCAGAAGTATCGAAATTAAAAAGCTGCAAAAATGAATCGGCATCGTAATGCTTTTGAGAAAAGTCATTTATATATTCTTCATATTGTGCTTTTACAATAAGGTGTAATAGATTGTCTTTATTTTCGATCTGAATTCCGGCTTGCGGGAAATGTGTTATATACGGTTTGTTTCTATTGAGTTTTTGCCAGGTTTGGGTACCTACAAATGCTTTCAGGTTGCTGTAAATAACAGGTAAATCGATGTAGGCATAGGCACTGTTTTTACGTGAAAATTGTCTGGCAAACTGGTTATACGTTTCCGAATTTGCCAGCGTATTCCCGCTGATATAATCATCGATAATGTTTTTCAGCGTCTGCGGATGGTTACTGAATATTATGTATTCATTGATCTGTGTGTAATAAGGTTTTTCAATTTTATCAAGCATTCGCCCGAATAATAATTTGATTAGACCGGGGAAAGATATATAGGTAATGGTATAGTCATGGTATGAAACTGATTTAATCTTAATGGGTGAATTTTTTTCAATCTGCTTCCCTATGAATTCCATATTTTTTTCAGGAACTCTCTTGTTTTTACCTTTTATTATCGCGGCAAATTCATTGTTTCTGCCCAGGTTTGAAGGCTGCGTCTGTAACAGTACAATTTCATCACCAATCCAGCTGAGGATATTTTCATCGATATTGATTTTAAACTTCTTTTCCAGTTTATCGAGTGTTAGCTTATAATCTTCATATTCTTTCGGATTAAGTTTGTTTAAGGAGTTCTTAAAATATTCCTGTGCATTTTCAATGCTTATTTTTACTACTGATGCTACCTGGGCCGAAACAACTTCCAAACTATTTAATCCACCGTTACCGGCTTCCAATACTGATGAAAAGAAGCTGGGAACTTCACTATTCACGCCCGTATAACCATCCAGGCTTATAAGACCTTCGGTTGTTATTGAGAATGAAAAAGCAGAATAAGTCAGCTCTTCGTTAAGTTTACTGATAGTTTCCGGAGTATTTCCGAGTTCCGATTTCAGGTAGGTTGGGAGATACCTGTAACAAAGGTAGAATGTAAATAATCCTTTACCGGCAACACGTTTTGTCACGTCGATAAACCGGAGATCACGACCAAGGGTCATTTTATCCATTTCATCGAGCGAGGCTTCAACCAGCATATAATTTGTGGAAAAAATCAGTTTGTCGTGTACAAAACTGAAAATGTACATTTCATCCGAACTCCGGTCCAACATTTCATAAATCATCTGTGTATTATATATGCGTTTGGTTATTGAATACTCTTTCCCCAGTAAGGAAGTCAGAATATTTTCCGGGTTACGGAGCCGTGTAATCTTTCCCAGATTAATAATATAGAGATTACCGAATTTACCAGGCAGATATTCATGAATGCTCATCATAACTTTACGACGACCAAAGATTCTCAGGAAAAACATTTTGTTGCTCAGCAGGGAATCGAGGTACTGTATATCGTGGTTCAACTCCGCCAACGATTCGATATGGCTTACTGTCGACCATGCATTACTATGGATTATTTTATTCCATGCTTCGAATACAGCATCCGATTCAACAATAAGGGCTGCATTTTCAGGGACAAGATAAATTGACTGATAGGATGATTTTCCCGAAAGGAAATAGCGATACGCCCAAAAGAGAATCGCTGCTATAATAGCCAGGTAGATCAGAAAACGAATTAACTTTTTCATAAATATGTTGTGAGGTTAACTATTTGATTGTATTTGGTATACCAATTCTTTACACATTGTGGTTACCGATTTTCTTTATATAGTAAAAAATTCATTCAATTATAGCTACAGCACGTGCAGGAGAACCATCGGACTGGTTAATCTTCATCGGAAAACACGAAAACAGGATCTCCTCCGAAGGTATCAGGTTCAGTTTACAAAGATTCTCAATTAATATAAACCCGCTTTTTAACAGTATAGTATGGTTGGGCAAATCCCGGCTGTTTAGCGGATCATATGATGGTGCATCGATACCGATACCATTGAGAGGTAATTTGGCCAGAAAACGGGATGCTTCCTTGCTTAATACAGGATAATCTTCAAAATATCTCTCAGTAGCCCATAGCTGGTCCCACCCCGTATAAAAAAGCAGAAACCGGGGAATTTCTTTTTTCATTATGTAACTCTCGATATAAGTTTTTCCAATGGTTGCAAGTTTTGTGCAGTTTATTACCAGAGCCTTCCCAAAAAAAGTATGAATATCGAATTTATCAAGCGTTTTCCCTTTTTTGAAGATATGGGCAGAAGCATCAATGTGTGTGCCTGTGTGTGTAAAACAAGTCAGGCTAAGTTCGTTATATCCTTCTTCTTCAATCGTGGCAACTTTTTTTAAAACGGGTTTTTCCGACCCCGGGTAAACAGTCATATATTCACTTATTATATGGCTCAGATCAATTATTTTTTTTGGCATCTGTTGAATATCTTTGCTGAAATACAATACAAAGTTGGAAAAACTCTCCGAAATGCCCAATATCGGGGAAGAACTTGAAAAACGCCTTATAAAGGTTGGAATTTCATCCCCTTTGCAACTCATAGAAAAGGGAAGCATTGCTGCATTTCAGTTATTGCATGCTGCTGACCGGGAAATATGTATTAATATGTTGTATGCACTTGAAGGTGCTGTTCGGAATATTCGTTGGCACAAACTTGAAAAAACCACAAGGAAAGAATTGGAGTTTTATTATAAGGAAATTAAACAATCAGGATAATAGGTAAAAAGTTATCAGTAAAATAATGGAGGATATGGTAAGTTATTCCTCCTCATCCGACATATCATCGGCTATTTGTAAATTGTCAAGATTTTCAAAAGCATCGGACTCAGATTCGGTATTATCATAATCGTCTTCTTCTTCGGGAGTAACACTTTTTGGCATACGGATCAGATAATACGTATCATCGGTCTCAAGAGGTAAACCGGAAGCAAGCTCACCGGTAGCCAACTGGAAGCTAATTAAATTGTCTTCAAATCCGTCGGGGTACTTGCTCTTGATAAGTTCGAGCATTTCAACTGACAGTTGTTCAAATTTCTTGATTATTCTTTTCTTTCCCACGTCTAAAAGAATAATGGTTTATACATGCTGATTATATTGGTTACTTTCATGTTCCTCTGGCCAAATGTATATAAATTTTTTTTTCAAAAAATAGCTCCTCGTGCGGAAAAATTGATGATTTATGTTACCGATACTCCTAATGCATTAAAAGATAGGTTTTTATTAAAAAAAAATTCTTTTAATTCCACTAAATTTTCTTTGCGAATGTAGTTTCAGGTTTGCTTTCGGATAGTGATGAATGCTAAAGGCTTTTTTATATATTTGCAACGCTTTTTGATAATGATTCAATTTACATGAAACTTCCTTCGCATTGCAAATCCATCGAAGAGATTCGTAAAGCTATAGACACGATTGATAAGGAGGTGATTGACCTTCTGGGTAAAAGGTATAGTTATGTAAAAGAAGTTATCAGGTTTAAAGAACCTACCGAAGAAAGTATTAAAGCCAGAGAGCGATTTGATTCGGTAATTGCTTCGCGCAGAAAAATGGCGAAAGAAGCGGGACTGGATCCTGATGTTATAGAGAGAATATACCGCAATTTACTTAATCATTTTATTTCTGAAGAGCGTAAGCTAATTAGAAACAAATAATTAACAAAAATTCCAGTCATGTTTAGAGAAGAGATAAAAGTATTAGACTGCACCATACGCGATGGCGGGCTGATGAATAACTGGCACTTCACCGATGAGTTTGTCAAAGCTGTTTACCAGGCTTGCGTTGCCTCGGGTATCGACTATATGGAGATCGGATATAAAAGCAGTGAAAAAGCTTTTTCGCGCAATGAAGTAGGATGCTGGAAATTTTGTGATGATAAGGACCTGAAACGGATTGTCGGAGAAAATAATACCAACCTGAAATTATCGGCAATGGCCGACATCGGGCGTATCGAACCTGATGATATCTATCCTGCCGAAGACAGCCTGCTGGACATGATCAGAGTTGCAGCTTATGTACACCAAATGGACAAGGCTATCTGGCTGGCCGAACATTGTATCGATAAAGGATATGAAACTACCATTAACCTGATGGCCATATCAACAGTCATGGAACGCGATCTGGAAGAAGCACTGGAGGATGTGGCAAAATCAAAAGTACCGGTTTTTTACCTCGTCGATAGTTTTGGCAGTATGTATTTCGAACAGGTAGAGCGCCTGGTGAAAAAATACCAGGAATTTCTTCCGGGTAAAACCATAGGTGTTCATATGCACAACAATATGCAACTAGCCTTTTCGAATACTGTAACAGGAATAATCTATAACTGTAATATGCTCGATGCAACATTTCTGGGTATTGGTCGTGGAGCGGGTAATTGCCCCCTTGAACTCCTCATTTCGTTTCTTAAGAATCCAAAATTCAAAATGCGGCCCATACTAAAGGTCATCCAGGATTATATGATCGATATGCAGAAAGATATTGAATGGGGATATCACATACCCTACCTCATTACCGGCGCCATGAACCAGCATCCGCGAAGTGCCATGAAATGGATGGACGGTGACAATAAAAGTGACCTGGTAGCTTTCTTTAATCAGATGAATGATAAAGAAGATCTCTGACCTCTTTTACATCTTCATAATTTTAGCTTTCCTAATTTTTTATTCCTTCTTAAAAAGTATCTTAACAGAAGGTTCAATCTTGTCGGCAAAAAATTGAGACCAGCTTTCAGAATCGGCAAAATAAAATCCCTGAATAAAGAGTTGGTAGGTTATATTATTCAAACGGAACTGGAAATAGTTCCCTGCAGGTTTATCATTCGTAAGCCAAAGGTATAAAAACGAATCGTCACCATACTTAAATCCTTCTATTTCGATCAATTTCGAATTTAAAACCTTGCTCAGGTTAACGGATTTGGCTTTTGTCAGGTAGGTATCTTCCGCATCGATCCTGTTTTTATCGATAGTTATCGTATTTGAGATATTTAGATACGATGAATCTTCTGCATAACCTTTGTATGTGTAAGTCATTTCAATAGCTCCATCAGGTAAGCGGAATTTTGTATATTTTCCCTGCGGTGCATCAGGAAAAGAATATCCATATTCGGAAAATGCCCTTTCACTTAGTAAGAGTTGTTTTTCATCTCCCGATATTTCAATTCTTGAACAGGAAAATAATCCTGGGATACAAAGAATGATAAAAGTAAGTTTTCGCATTTCTTATTTCCGGATTCGTTTTAAGAATAAATAAAACGTTGCTGAAATGTAAAGCAAATGAATCAGTATACCAATTATCAGGGGGTATAATCTTTCAACAAGAGTTTGAATTTTCCACAGCGAGGTAAAAACCCAGTAAAAAGGTACAATTCCCGCCAGCCATCTGATAGGATTTGTTATAAACAATGCAATAACCGGCAATATCATTAAAAAACTGAGTAATTTGAAATAGGTCATCCCTTCTATTTTATTGTTTGATAAACTGACTATCAGCAACGTATTAGCCGGGGCTGATAATGAACATAGAAAAGAAAAGAGAAGAATCTCGGGCGGTGTAAGTTTAATGAAATCTGATCCCACAATTACCACAATTGAAAATATGAAACCAATTGTAATGATAGTACCCATCCTGTATAGTATTAATCTGTCGAATGATACGGGCATGACCTGGAATACATGGAATAAATGCTGATCTTTTTCATCGAGCATGACAAAAGCCAGCAGAAAGCCTGCCATAGATGTACTAACCAGGCATAATGCGGCAAGAATTAACGGACGATAAATAATAGTTTCCGGAAAATATGATTCGTAAATCGGAGGGATTAATCGCAGGATTGCAATAAATATCACCGGCAGGAACAAGATGATAATCAGTGTTCTGTCGCGCAGAATATTCTTAATATCTGTTTGAATTATCGTAGCTGCTTTCATTTGTAGAGTGTCTTTTCGAAATTGTATTTTGCATAGCTATAGGTCAGGAATGTCCATAATACCAGGTAGAGAATATTGAAAATTTCTCTGAAATTAAAAAACCCGCTTACGGCCTGATCAAGCAAATAAAGCGATGATTGGGTGGGTATTATCCATAAAACGGTTAATCTTGTGATATGGTAAAAGTTGATCAAAGGCAGTGCTGCAGGCGCAAGAAAAAGGGGCAGCAGAATAATATACTGATTTAATGTCCGTACTTTTATTGCGCCGGCCACTCCGATGAAAGTAAAAATCAGGGAAGAAAGAATAACACTTGTTAAAAAAGGTAGAAGGCGAAAGTGTGTTCCTCTGGCAGCCAGTATCATTGCCAGACTGGCAATGAGTGCGGGGAGCAGAAGTGCCAGTGCTTTCGACCATATGTAATTATTAGTTGTCATAGGAGTTACTACCTGCGCTACTAATGTATTATCTCCTTTTTCAAATAAAATCATAGCGCCTATAAAAATAAAACCAAGCATAGTAGGATCAGTAAATATCATACTGATAAAAACCTTATCGAATTGCAGCATTGGTAAAAATTTTATTGCCAGTGTATAACTTGTGGCAATTACAATAGCAACGGTGATTATCTGATATTTAGCCAGTAATTTGACCTGCCACCATGTAAATTGTATTAACTTGCTCATGATAGATTAATTGAGATTGAGGCCTGTAATTTTTATAAATACATCGTCAAGCCCGGCTTCTTTACTATGAATAGAATTAATTGTCTCTAAGCGTATCAACTTAAGAAATTTCTCATTTTCACCCAGCTTATCGAGTGGAAATTCCATCGATTTTATATTCTCTGTACCATAATCAACTTTTACGATACGTTCTCCGTTCAGGAGTCTCAGATTTCGGGGTGAATCGGTAGCCTTCAATTCGCCATTCGCAATAAAACTTACTCTGTCGCACAATTCTTCGGCATCGTGCATATTATGTGTTGTCAGAAAAATTGTTTTTCCCCGGCTTTTCAGATCGAGAATTATATCTTTTATTTTACGCGCATTTGCCGGATCGAGCCCTGCTGTGGGTTCATCGAGGAATAAAATGTTTGGATCATGCATGATGGCCCTGATAAAGTTTAGTCTCATTTTCATACCTTTGGAGAAATCTTCGGTCTTTTTATTGGCATCCTTTCCAAGGCCAACCATTTCAAGTAATTCCATAAGCGGACGGACAGGTTTTGAATAAAATGCAGAGAAGAATTTCAGGTTTTCAAGAGCTGTAAGTTTCGCATAGTGATTGGGCAATTCAAATCCGACTCCTATGTAATTATAATATTCGGAACCCCATGAATGTAGGTTCTTATTTTCCAACCGAACTTCGCCGGTGAAATTTCTGATGATCCGGGTAAGAATTTTTTGGGTTGTACTTTTTCCGGCACCGCTGGGCCCCAGGAAACCAAAAATTTCACCGCCTGCAATGTCAAAACTGATATTCCGTATAGTTAGTTGTTCTGCCCCAGGGTAGGCATATTCGAGATTTTTAACATGTATCATGATGCTTAATTGTTTGCAATTCCGTTTTTCAAAATACCTATGAATGACTCTATAATATGTTCAATATCTTTCTGATGAACTGTATAAAGCGATTTTCCCTGACGAATATTTTCCAGAAGATCGTCGTTGTAGCGAAGCGTGAAGTAATCGAACAATCCGACCTGTACCTGCACAATAATAAATGCGATGATATAAGGGTCGATATTCTTCCGTATCGAATCCTGAAACCGTGTTTTTATCAATCCAGTTACTTTATCGGTCAACTCCTTTTTTAAGGTGATTTCGATATCTCCCAGTTCTTCATTATACCTTTCGCGGAAAACCCTGTATTGAAAAGCACTTTCCAGCGGATGGTTCTTTTCAAATTCGATTTTATCGCGCCAGTTAATGAGCAAAAGGGTGAATACATCCATTTTCGGATCGCTTAAACGTTTTTCAAGGGTGTTGAAACGCTCTTTGGTTGCTTCATCCAACAAAAAAAGATATAACTCTTTTTTCGAATTAAAATACCGGTAAAAGCTTCCCTTGGCCAGTGAAAGTTGTTTAATAATGTTCGACAGCGAAGCTGATTTATAATCGTTGAGAATGAATTCTTTATACGCTACATCGATGATTTCACGCTGCCGTTCCGACGATAAATTAATAAAAGTTGTTTTTGGCATATAAAAAGCGACTACCCGGTCGCTAAAGTACGATATTTTTTATTAATCCAAAAGGATATGCAACTTTTTATCAATTTTGGAATCTTTATGGGTACCGAAAAAACTAATATTGTGAAAATTATGAAGAGACTAATACTGTTATTTATTGTATCGGGCTTTATGGTGCATACCATAGCTCAAACTGACTCGGTAGATGTTGATCCTTTGCAGGTTTCATTTTTTTATCCCTTAGGAACGGGAGGTACACATTCCATCGATAATGGTTATGTTTTCTCACTAAATATTATTGCGGGAATCACTGGTGCCGCAAATGGTATAGAAATAGGAGGCATTGCAAATACCAACCGATATTATAACCATGGTTTGCAGATGGCTGGAATTTGCAATATTACAGGTACTTCAAACACAGGTGCCCGGGTAGCTGGAATATGCAATGTACTGGGAGGATCAACAAACGGGGCACAATTGGCGGGTATTTCTAATTTATCGGACGGAAGCATGACAGGAGTTCAGGCATCCGGTATTCTGAATATAAATGCTGACAGTGCAAACGGTACGCAATTGGCCGGTATCACTAATGTTTCAGGGTCGATCGATGGTTTTCAGGCAGCAGGTATTTCCAATATTGCCGGAACTACAGAAGGTTGTCAGGTTGCCGGTATTACAAACATTTCAGGTGATGCCAATGTTCAGCTTGCAGGTATCGGGAATATTTCCGGATCGGTAAATGGTGTTCAAATCGGAGGTATTTATAATGTTGCCGGATATGTTAAAGGAGTTCAGCTTGCAGGAATTATTAACATATGCGACTCGATAGACGGTGTACCTTTGGCGTTGGTGAGTATTGTTCGGAAAAATGGTTATCGTAGATGGGATATCTGGACAAGTGAGGCTTTTTACGTTAATGTCTCATTTAAAATCGGAATTCGGGAATTATATACCATACTGAGTTTGGGTTACAGGCCGGGTGACCTTCATGATAATACAGGTTTGGGTGTGGGACTGGGAACTAATATGCCCCTGTGGAAGAGATCAAGTATCGATGTGGAAGCTCATATGTATCAGATCAGTCGGTTTTTATGGATGGAGGAGGATAATTTCATGTACACATTAAGAATTAACTATGTTCAGCATCTGGCGAACCGTCTGGCCATTTTTGCCGGTCCGGCGTTTAATATTCTTGGTACGGATTATTTTTCAGATGCTTATAAAATAGCTCCCGGCTATGGAATAGAATACCATGGATCAAATGACTGGCAATATTGGCTGGGATTTAACGCAGGAATAAGATTTTAAAAATAATTATCGGACCTATTGCTTATGAATTATTTACTGGGCAAATTCGCTTTATATTCTCCAGTCGATTGCAGGTAATCCCTGTTTTACAAGTAATTCATTGGTTTTGGAGAAATGCCTGCAACCGAAGAAACCGTTGAATGCAGAAAGAGGAGAGGGATGAGCTGCTTTGAGAACAAAATGTTTTTGGGAATCGATCAGTGATTCTTTCGCCTGGGCATATCGTCCCCAGAGTAAAAAAATTA